>CAIXLU010000282.1 GCA_903920315.1 uncultured Oscillochloris sp. | reverse complement strand
CGAACCCTACCTTTCCATCGTTATCCCAGCCTATAACGAGGAGGAGCGGATCGTGCCGACGATTGGGGCAATTGCCGCACACGTCGCCGGGATGGGCTTTCCCTGGGAGCTTATCATCGCCGACGATGGTTCACGCGACCAAACCGCCACGCTTGTTGAGGGGCTGGAGCTTGTCAACTTACGCCTGTTGCGTGCTGAGAAAAATGGCGGCAAAGGCAGCGCAGTGCGCCGGGGAGTTCTGGCTGCCCAGGGTCGCTACATCCTCTTCGACGATGCCGATAACTCGACGCCGATTGAGGAGTTGGGCAAATTGCTGCCCGCGCTGGAGCAGCAGGGCTACGATATTGCCGTTGGCTCCCGTGCCGCCAGTGGGTCTGAAGAAGCTCATCGGACACTCCTGCGCCGGACGCTCAGCGGCGGCTTGCGCCTGATGGTGCGCTACCTGTTCCGCATTGGAGTGCGCGATACCCAATGTGGATTCAAGCTCTTTACACGCACCTCCGCGCACCGGCTCTATGCGGCTCAAACCATTGACGGATTCTCTTTCGATCTAGAGATCCTGTACCTTGCCGCCCGGCTCGGCTACCGCGTGGCCGAGGTGCCGGTTTCGTGGATTGATGCGCCGGGGTCAAAGGTGGATACCACCCGCGAGATCCAGCGCTTTCTGCGCGATCTGCTGCGGATTAAGTGGAACGACCTGCGCGGAGTCTATGCCCGCGCCTAAATAATCTCCCTGTGCGCAGATCCACGCGCCACCGAGAGAGAAGTACCTCTTATGCGTATCGCCATTGTCACGCCCTACCCGCCCAGCCAGGGGTCGCTCAACGAATATGCCTTTCACTTCATCCGCTTCCTGCGCCAGAAGCCGGAAGTCAGGGAAATTTTTATTTTAAGTGACCATCTGCCGGATGATGCCACGTATCCCGCAGAGAATGCCTCACCGCCCGGTTTGGCTCCCCTGCATATCGTCCCGTGCTGGCGCTTCGGTGACCTTAGCAACGCGCTGCGCATCGTCCGCACCGCCCGGGATCTTGCGCCCGACATCGTCCTCTTCAATATCCAATTTGCCTCCTTCGGCAGTTCCAAGCCCGCCGCCGCCCTTGGCCTGCTCACCCCGGCAATGACCCGCGCCGCTGGCATCCCGGCGATTGTACTGCTGCACAACATTATGGAGACGGTTGATCTCAAGAGCGCCGGATTCGGGGCCAACCCGCTGGTCGAGTGGTTCATCCGGGCCTTCGGCGCGATCACCACACGCGCACTCCTGAGTGCTGATCTGTTAGCCGTGACGATCCCGCGCTACGTGGAGATTCTTGAGCATAAGTACGGCGCGAAGAATGTGCTGCTCGCCCCGCACGGTGCCTTCGATGAGGCTCCGCCCCCGTCGTTCGATCCACCACCCGGCCCGCTCCAGATCATGACCTTTGGCAAGTTTGGTACGTACAAAAAGATCGAACCTCTGGTGGATGCATTTCGGCTGCTGAGCGAAACGCGCCGTGACCTTGAGTTGGTCATTGCCGGCACCGATAGCCCCAACGCACCGGGATACCTTGAGAGTGTGCGCCTCGCCAACGTTGATTTGGCCGGACTTCGCTTCACCGGCTACGTCGCCGAAGAGGATGTACCCCGGATCTTCCAGGATGCGGGTGTGGTGGTCTTCCCCTACACCAGCACCACCGGTAGCTCGGGAGTGCTGCACCAGGCGGGAAACTACGGGCGGGCCGTTGTTCTGCCCCGCCTGGGAGATCTGGCCGAACTGAT
>CAIXLU010000281.1 GCA_903920315.1 uncultured Oscillochloris sp. | reverse complement strand
TAGATCACCAGCACCGCCGCAGCACCGGCGATAGCCGAGGGCAGACGCAGGGCGATCTCGCTATCGCCAAAGAGGGAGATCCACAGCTTGAGCAGCAGATGGTAGAGCGGATACGCCGCTGTGGGACTGAGGAGATCGCCCAGCAAGGTACCCCAGGACTGGCTCGACATCTGCCAACTGCTGCCCTCATCCAGCCATAGACTCTGTGCATCCAGCCGATAGATCCGCACAGCCAGAGCGACTCCCAATAGTATCAGCGGGATGAGCCAAGCAAACACCTGAGCGCGTTGTCGCACGTACACTGTCACCGGCTGCCTAGTGCCTCACGATACACCCGCTCGAATCGCTCGCAGGTCTTCTCCCATGTCAGCTCATGCTCAACGCGGGCGCGGGCGGCGCGGCCCAGTTGCTCGGCGAAAGGCCGGTCGTTGATCAGGCGCAGGATGGCGGAAGCCAGGGCGGCGGGGTCACGCTCGGGGACGATCATGCCGTGGACGCCATCGTCAATCACATCGGGGACGCCCGCCACCCGCGAGGCGACCACCGGCCTACCTGCGCCCATCGCTTCCAGCAGCGCGTTCGGCAGCCCGTCTACCCCTTCGCGTACAATCGGCAGGGCGAAGACATCGGCGGCGGTGATGTAGGCGGCGGCCCGACGACGCTCTAACTGTCCAGAGAAGCGTACCCGCGCAGCGATGCCCAGCCGCCGCGTCTGCTCCTCCAGCGGGCCGCGCAGGTCGCCGTAGCCCACGATGCACAGGGTGGCCTGTGGAGACTGGGCCAGCACCTGGGGCCAGGCGTCGAGCAGCACACCGAATCCCTTCTTCGCTACCAGGCGACCCAGCCCGATCACCAGAGGCGTACCTTCCTCCAGACCCAACTCAGCGCGCACGCTGGCGCGAGCATCCTCATCGGGGCGGAAATCCTGACTATTGACGCCGTAGGGAATCACCGTAGCGGTTGCAGGTTCAGCACCCAGGCGCACCCCGCGCTCGCGCAAGTCTGCGCTGCATGCGGTTACGGCAGCGGCATTGCGGAAGGCCACCGCAGCCACCGCAGCTATCGCCCGGCTGCGCTCGGCCACATAAATATCACTGCCGTGCAGACTGATCACCAGGGGCAGCCTGTAGGCGCGGGCGGCCAGCGCCGCCGGTGGGCCGTTGGGCAATACCCAGTGCGCCTGTACCAGATCGAATGGCTGGCCCGCTCGCCGTGCCGCCTCCAACGTGCGTAGCATTGCCAATGTTGCCGCTGCCAGGGCGAAGGGCGCAGCCAGCAGGGCACGGCGCTTAATATGCGTGTCGCTGAGCAGCGATTGGGCGTAGCCCCAAATATTCAGCGCCGGATGCGGGGCGTAACGGAAGAAGCAGAGCCGCACCCCGCGCTCCAGCGGGGCGCGGCGGATCTCGGGGTGCCAGGGGGCCAGCAACGTCACCGCGTGGCCACGCGCCGCCACACCCGCCGCGATCTCTTCGATAAAGGGAGCGGTCGTCTCCCCTGGGTACTTCGGGTACGACGAGGCCAACATCAGAATACGCATGACCGTCCATATAAACCACCGTAGGGGCGGAGCAGCACAGATGCAGCGCGCTGCATCTGTGCTGCTCCGCCCCTACGGTGGTTTATATGGACGGTCATGCGTATTCTGATGTTGGCCTC
>CAIXLU010000280.1 GCA_903920315.1 uncultured Oscillochloris sp. | reverse complement strand
GGCATATGCCGCGCCCCTTTTTGATTCTCGCGAAGCTAGCCCTTGGCCGCAGTGTAGAGTTCGGCTACCTTGGCCCAGTTGACCACGTTCCAGAAGGCGTCAATGTAGACCGCCCGCTTGAATTGGTACTTCAGGTAGTAGGCGTGCTCCCAGACATCCAGGCCGAGGATAGGAGTCTTGCCCTCCATCAGCGGGCTGTCCTGGTTGGGGCTGCTAGAAATGGTCAGACTGCCATCGGCGGCGGCAACCAGCCAGGCCCAGCCGGAGCCGAAGCGACCGACACCGGCTGCTTTGAACTTGTCCTTGAATTCGGTGAAGCTGCCGAAGGCGCTGGTGATCGCGGCGGCCAGATCGCCGCTGGGCTCGCCGCCGGCATTGGGGCCGAGGATGTTCCAGAAAAAGGTGTGGTTCCAGTGACCGCCGCCGTTATTGCGTACCACCGGGCGGATAGCCTCAGGGATGGCGTCGAGGTCGCCAATCAGCGCCTCAATGCTCTTGCCCTGGAGATCGGCGTAGTTGGTCAGAGCATTATTCAGGTTGGTGACGTAGGTATTATGGTGGTTATCGTGGTGGAAGTGCATCGTCGCCTCATCAATATGAGGTTCGAGGGCGGTGTAGTCATACGGCAGAGGCGGAAGTTCAAACGCCATTGTGGTTTCTCCTTCGTAACAATACGCGACAGCATGGCATATGTGTCGCCTACTCATGCGGGAATACGGTAACGGCAGCAGTGGCTCCCTTGTGCGATGGTACCCTCACGCACAATGGGCGCACCGATCAGATCTTCGTAGAGTTGAAGCTCCTGGATGCAGAGTTGTGGGTGCCGACGGGCGATACAGTCAACTGGGCAGTTATACTGAGTGAGCAAAAATGATCCGTCGGGTTGCTGCTCATGCTCACACATATAGCCCTGCTCGATAAGAATATCGGTGAGGGTGGCCACCTGATCGGATCGGGGGCGACCGATCAGCCGTGGGCGCAGATCACAGGCCAGCATCTCGCGTCTGCGGACAAAGAGGGCATCCACCGCAGACGCCCCACCATCCTGGGCCACGTAGCTGATCACATCCAGCGCAATGCGGTCGTAGCGCTTGGGGAAGCGATCTTCGGCTTCGGCAGTGAGCATATACAGGTGGCTCGGCCTTCCGACGCTACGGCGCAACCCGGCAACCTGCACCAGCCCGTCGCGGTCGAGCATAGCCAGGTGCTGGCGCACGCCCACGGCACCAATGCACAGGGCGTCGCTCAGCTCCTGGGCGGTCATCTGACCATGCCTCCGCAGAAGCTGCAAGATGCTCTGGCGAGTGGTGCCCTGCTCTTTGCGATCAATGCTCATAGCGCGGCAGATAGCCGTTTCATTAGTATTTACTATTGTAATTGCCACCCTCGGAGTATAGCACGCCGATTCTGGCGGTGTCAAGGAATGGTATGATGGAGCGTCTATAGGTGCCGCACGATATGCGCCTGGGGCAACGTGGCACTGTCTCTCCCTTGTCACATACAGACGCGCCTTTGGTGCGTCCATGCATGAACACAATAGTGTGGTGGTGATCGTTATGACCTTGTTGAGCGTCGGCGGGTTGACTAAATATTACGGGGCCGAGCTGATCTTTAAAGACATCAGCTTCCAGGTGTCCAAGGGCGATAAGATCGGACTGGTGGGTGTGAATGGGGCCGGCAAAAGCACCCTGCTCAAGATCGTCGCCGGGATGGAGAGCACCGATAGAGGCATCATTGCGCCCGCACGCGGCACCCGCGTAGCCTACTTGGCCCAGGAAGTGCGCTTCGCCGCCGACCGCACGCTCTGGCAGGAAATGGAGGCCGCTTTTGGACACCTCGCCGATTTGCAGGCGGAGATCACCGCTCTGGAGCCGACCATTGCGGAGACCGACGCTCCTGGCTGGGCCGACGCAATGGAGCGTTATGGCGATCTGATGGCCCACTTTGATCACGGCGGCGGCTACGAGATCGAGCCGCGCATCAATCGCACCCTGCACGGACTCGGTTTCGATGATTCGCAGCATACCCAGCGCCTCTCGCAGTTCTCCGGTGGCCAGAAGACTCGTGCTGCCCTCGCGGCCACACTGCTTTCTGACCCCGACCTGCTCCTGCTGGATGAGCCGACGAATCACCTCGATATGCAGGCGTTGGAGTGGCTCGAAATCTTCCTGCGCGGCTGGGACGGTACCCTGATTGTCATCTCGCACGACCGCTATTTTCTCGACCGGGTGACCAAGCGCACGATGGAGATTGCCTTCAACGTGCTGGAGGATTATCCCGCCGGTTACAATAAGTATTTGGAACTGAAGGCCGAGCGCCTGGAGCGTCGCCTGAAAGAGTTTAACGCTCAGCAGGAGTTTATCGCCAAGACCGAGGAGTTTATCCAGCGCTACAAGGCGGGCCAGCGCGCCCGCGAGGCCAAGGGCCGTGAGAAGCGCCTGGATCGGCTCAAGCGCGATAGCCTGGTGGCCCGCCCGCAGGAGCAGACTAAGCTGCGGCTCTTCCTCGACACCAAGCTGCGCAGCGGCGAACTAGTGTTGGCCCTCGAAGGTCTGGTGATCGGATTCCCCGGCGACCGTCGTCACGATTCGGAGCCACGGGTGTTGCTGCGCGCCGATGGCATGGAGATCCACCGTGGCGAGCGGGTGGCCCTGCTTGGCCCCAACGGCTGCGGCAAGACTACCCTACTGCGCACGCTGATCAACGAACTGAAGCCGCTCCAGGGCGCGCCACGCCTTGGCCACAAGGTGATGATCGGCTACTACGCCCAGGGCCACGACAAGTTGAATATGAGCGCCACCGTGCTGGAGGAGCTGACGCGGGCTTGCCCGAGCCTGGGCGAACCGGCGGCGCGTACTCTGCTGGGACGCTTCCTGTTCAGCGGCGATGATGTGTTCAAGCGGATCGGCGATCTGAGCGGCGGCGAACGCTCGCGGGTGGCCCTGGCCCAGCTTACCCTGCTGCCCGGCAACCTGCTGGTTCTCGACGAACCTACTAACCACCTCGACATCGGTGCCCGCGAGGCACTGGAGGGCGTGCTAAAAGAGTACCCCGGATCGATCCTTTTTGTTTCGCACGACCGCTACTTTATTGATGCGCTGGCCGATAAGATCTGGAACGTGGATCAGGGCCGCATGCGCCAGTTTATTGGCAACTACAGCGAGTTTATGGCACGGGGACAGGAGGCCGGGGGCGGGAAGCAGGAGGCGGGAGGCGGGAGGCAGGAGGCAGGATCGGAGCAGGAGGACACTATTCAGCCTGCGAAGACGACCGCCCGGCCTCCTGCCCCCAGCCTCCTGCCTCCTGCCAATGAAGAGCGCCAGCGCAAGAAACGCTTGGCCTCCCTCGAGTCTGAGGTGGCGACGCTTGAGCAGGAACTGGGCAAGCTGCGCAGCGCCCTCGATAAAGCCAGCGTCGGCCAGGACGTGAAGAAACTCACCGCCCTGGGGACTCAGTACGCCGAGCTTGAGCGGCTTCTTGCCGAAAAGTACTCCCAGTGGGAACAGTTGGCGGCAGCGTAGGGCCATTGCAGATTGCAGATTGCAGATTGCAGATTGCAGATTGGGCGTAATCTGCAATCCGCAATCTGCAATCTGCAATGTATACTTGAGGCTATGAGTACACCGCGAGCCACGCCCCGCCCTGAGCGAAAGCCCGCTGGCGAGGGCGGAATCTATGAACTACGCAACTATCGCCTCCACGAGCGCATGGGCCAGGAGGAGTTGGCGACCGTCTACCGGGCCAGCCACCTGACCCTGGATCGCCCTGTACACGTGCATATTCTGCGCCGTCACGACTGGATCTCGGCCAGCCGCTTCCAGTTGGCCGGGCGCCTCGCCGCACATCTCGCGCACCCCAGCCTGCTCCCGGTGATTGACGCCGGCCACGACGATACCTACGGCGATTATCTGGTGACGCCGCAGATTGACGCTCGCACGCTTAGCGCCGCTCTTGCCGATGGCCCGCAGAGCGTGATGCTTACCGTGCGCGTGATCTCCCAGGTAGCGTCCGCTCTCGATTATCTCCACGGCCAGCAGGTTTTTCACCGCGACGTGCAGCCGGCCAATATTCTGGTGAGCCAGCAGGGTGCAGCCTACCTGACCAACCTCAGTCTGGCGGCTAGCCCTGACACGCCTGATCTGAGCAACATTGATGAGGCCGATTACCTGACTCCCTACTCGGCCCCCGAGCAGCGGCTGGCTCACGGCGAGGCCAGTACGGCCCTCGATGTCTACAGTCTGGGTGCCGTGACCTTCCATATGCTCAGCGGCGAGGTGCCGCCTGCGCCGGGCAGCGACATACCCAGCCTGGCTACCCGCGACCCGAGCCTCGCCCCGGTTGACCGGGTGGTGCGCCGTATGCTCGCCCCTCAGCCCGGCGCACGTTACCCCACCGCTGCCGCTGCCGCTGCCGCTCTCCGTCAGGCTCTACGCGGCCAGATCGATCTTGCCACCGATGATATGGAGGAATCGCGCTGGGAGGCCAGCGCCGAGTGGCTGGAGAATCCCCTAGAGACGGCCCTCGGCATTCAGCTTGACGAGGCGTTTAAGGAGTTTCTGGCCCGCTCGCGCAAGCGTGCCGACGATCTACATCGCCGTGATGTTATCCGCCGCATGCTTAGTCGCTGGAGCCGCGATGGCTTCTTCCGCCACCGCGCTCTTGGCCAACTCGTCCAGCCCGAACAGATCGTGAGCTACAATATTTATTCCTACGAGCTGAGTACGCTCTACGAAACCCGCAGCGAACCTAGGGTACGTACCCGTCCGCAGAAGCCCGATGAGCGCAATTCTGTTCAGATCATCCCCGATGTCTGGAGTGTTAACGTGCCGGTCGCCGACACCTTCGAGTCTGTCAAGGCGAGTGATCTGCCCCTACCGAACTCGGCGCGCATCCATACGTGTCCAACATGCAGCGGCGGCAGCAGCATCCCCTGCAAGGAGTGCCAGGGCAAGGGTACGGTCGAGAAGGTGCGCAAGGTGAGCAACCCTAACAACACGCGCACAAACGAGACCATCCCCGTTACCTGCCCAACCTGCCGGGGTAACGGCAAAAGCGCATGTCTGACCTGTAATGGTACAGGTAACATTGTTGAGGAGTATGTCTTCACCTACGCCCGCCGGGTCGAGGTGTGGCGCGGCACCGACGACATTGAGGATCTGCCCCAACTGGCGATCAAAAAGCGGCTTGAGCCTGTCTTCAGTTCGCAGATCACGCCCTACGAAGGGCGATGGCATAGTGTGGCTCCCCTAGCTGAACTGCTGCGCGCCTCGATAGCGGAGGCCGGCGAGGATACGCGCCTTGGCAGTGCTGAGCTAAAAATCTGTGGCGCAACCATCACCGAGATGGATTTTTTACTCAATGAGAAATCCCAGCGGCTCTACTTTGTCGGCTTCGATAACGAGCTGATCGGCGACTGGTCACTCCTCAACCCCGAGCGCATCGCCCTCGCCGCCCTCGCTGGCGTACTCCTGCTGATTGCCTTTATCGCCGTCGCCACCTTCTTTTTCGGCTCGTAGAAGTAGTTCGCACATATGTGCAACGTAAGCTAGATTACACTCCGGGTGTGATCTGGTTCCCTTGAATGGCCAAATCGCAGGTGATATAATGCACACGTTATCAGATTTCGCATCCCTCACACTGCTGATGTACGCGCCTACCGGGTTCAGGTTTACGGGGCCGTGGCCCCCTGAGAGAGGCGGATCGGACATATGGGCGATAATCGCTGGTTAAAAAATAGCTTTGTCTATCTGATCATTCTGGTTGCGGCCCTGGCGCTCTTCTTTCAGTACTTTGGCCAGACATCGAGCCAAACGAGTGAGAAGGGTATTGCAGAGGTGATCGCCGCAGCCAAGGCGGGGAAGATCAAGGACATTGAGGCCCAGGCGGGCGATGAGCAAATCATTGTCACCTACGTTGACAACTCCACGTTCCGCTCACGCATTGAGTCGACAGACAGCATTATGACGCTGCTGGCGAATTATGGCGTCTCCCTGGCCGATGAGAACGGCAAGCAGGTGGTGAGTGTTACGGTGAAGCCGGCCCCGGCCTGGGGCGGGCTGCTGAGCATTTTCACCATTCTGCTACCGACTATTCTGCTGATCGGTTTCTTTGTCTTCTTTATGCGTCAGGCCCAGGGCAGCAATAACCAGGCTCTCTCCTTTGGCAAGAGCCGCGCACGCATGTTTGCTGGCGACAAGCCGACGATCACCTTTGCCGATGTGGCTGGTCAGGAAGAGGCCAAGCAGGATCTGAGCGAGGTGGTCGAGTTCCTCAAGTTTCCTGACAAGTTCTCCGCCCTCGGTGCCCGCATCCCGCGTGGCGTGCTGATGGTCGGCCCTCCCGGAACGGGAAAGACGCTGCTCTCGCGGGCGGTGGCGGGCGAGGCGGGCGTCCCCTTCTTCAGCATCTCTGGCTCGGAGTTCGTTGAGATGTTCGTCGGCGTGGGTGCCTCGCGTGTGCGCGATCTGTTCGATCAGGCCAAGCGCAACGCACCCTGTATCATCTTCATTGATGAAATTGACGCCGTTGGTCGCCAGCGCGGTGCGGGTCTCGGTGGTTCCCACGATGAGCGTGAGCAGACCCTGAACCAGATCCTGGTTGAGATGGACGGCTTCGACACCAACACCAATGTGATCGTGGTCGCGGCCACCAACCGCCCCGATGTTCTTGACCCGGCCCTCATCCGACCCGGTCGCTTCGACCGACAGGTGGTTCTCGATGCACCCGATGTCCGTGGGCGCATTGACATCCTCAAGGTTCACGTGAAGGGCAAGCCGCTCTCCGATGATGTCAACCTAGAGGTGATCGCCCGCCTGACTCCCGGTTTCTCTGGTGCCGACCTGATGAACGCGATGAACGAGGCGGCCATCCTCGCCGCCCGCCGCTCGAAGAAGAAGATCGGCATGTCCGAGCTACAGGACTCGATCGAGCGCGTGGCCCTCGGTGGCCCCGAGCGTCGCTCGCGGGTGATGAGCGACCGCAAGAAGCTGGTGGTGGCCTACCACGAAGCGGGACACGCCATTGTCGCAGGGGCGATGCCCCGCGCCAATAAACTCCAGAAGGTTACGATCATCCCACGTGGCCGGGCTGGCGGCTACAACCTGTTCCTGCCCGACGAGGATAACCTGGGCCTCCAGAGCATCGCCTACTTCAAGGCCGATATGACTGTGGCCCTGGGCGGTCGCGCCGCCGAGGAGATCGTCTTTGGCCCCGAGGAAGTGACGACCGGGGCGTCGGGCGACCTGATCAGCGTTACCCGTACCGCACGCTCGATGGTTACGCGCTACGGGATGAGCAACAACCTTGGCCCGATTGTCTTTGGCGAGAAAGAGGAGTTGATCTTCCTCGGACGCGAGATTAGCGAGCAGCGCAACTATGGCGATGAGGTTGCCCGCCAGATTGATGTGGAGGTGCGACGCTTCGCCGCCGAAGCCTACGAGAACGCGCTCCAGATCCTGATCAACAACCGTGCGGTGGTGGACGATATGGCCAACGCCCTGCTGGAGTTCGAGACGGTTGAGGGCGAGCCACTGGCCGAACTGCTGAGCCGGGTTAAGCCACTTACCCTTGACATGACCCGCCAGAACGCGAAGCAGCCCTCGCTCAACGGCCCGAGTCCGCTGTCGGCATAATCGTAGGGGAACAAAAAAGTGGGGCGGCGCTCAGCGCCGCCCCACTTTTTTGTTCCCCTACTCGCTCCACACCGTCACCCGATTCCGCCCGGTACTCTTGGACGTATAGAGAGCCTTATCGGCTTTCATGATGATCTCTTCCGGCTCTTGCCCATGAATAGGGTAGGTTGCCAATCCAAAGGACATGGTCACCGTAAGGCTATGCCCCTCGTAGTGGAAGCAGATCTCAGCGCACTTTTGCCTGATCTCTTCGGCGCGTTTCTCGGCATCGTGTACGGTTATTCCGGGCAATACCAGTAGGAACTCCTCACCGCCATAGCGGCAGATGAAATCTGATTCGCGAGCGCACCGTCGCATCAACTGAGCAATTTCCACGAGGAATTTATCACCAGCGTGATGCCCATAGGTATCGTTGATTCTCTTGAAATGATCAATGTCGGAAATGATAAAACTTATCTGGTGATTCTCGCGCTCAGATCGGGCGATTTCCCGTATGAGCGTCTCATTTAGATAGCGCCGGTTGTACAGCCCGGTCAGTGGGTCGTGCAAGGCTTGTTTACGCAAATCCGCCTGCAACTGCTCCACTTCCATCACGCGCAATGTCAATTGTTCATTGGCCATTTTCAG
>CAIXLU010000279.1 GCA_903920315.1 uncultured Oscillochloris sp. | reverse complement strand
GGAACCAATGCATTGTTCCCCCCCGCTTGCGGGGGGGCTAGGGGGGGGTGATTCAAACGACAACTGTAGTACTAACGCCCCTGATGAATGTGGACGCATGCTGCTCGCTGGACTGCGCCGCTACGGTGGCCAGCCCGTGCTTGTTACCCCCGGCGATACGCTGGCGCAGGTGGCACCTGACCACTGGACGGTTCGGGCCAACGCCGGGGAAGATCTCGTCGCGCTGTTGCGCGCCATCGGGCGACCCATCCGTGCCGCTGTGTCCCTGTGGAGTACAGGTATGCCTACCCTGGCAACCACGGATGCTGACCGCGTACCAGCGGACACCCTGGCCAATACCACTGCGGCCCTCCACCTCGCGCAGGCGCTGGCCAGTACCGCCAACCCTCCCCAGCTCTGGTTTGTGACGCGGGGAGCTGTTGCGGTGCGTGACGACGATGATGTCCAGGCGCAGCAGGCACCCGTCTGGGGGCTAGCCAACGTGGTGGCACGCGAACATCCCGAACTGCACTGTGGACGTGTGGATCTCGATGGGACGCAAGCGACCATAGACGTTCAAAACCTGCTCGCAGAACTGTTGCTGCCGGATGCCGAGTCGCAGGTTGCGTATCGCCGTGGGGTACGCCACGTCGCCCGGCTGGTACGGCAACCACTTGTTGATGAGATAGTGCCCCTGGTGATTGACAGCAACGCAAGCTATCTGATCACTGGCGGGCTGGGCGCACTGGGCCTGCAGGTTGCCCACGGCCTCGTCGAGGCCGGTGCCCGTCACCTCGTACTCACGGGTCGCAGCGGTGCGCAGGGCAAAGAGGCGAGCGTGCGTATGCTGGAGCAAGCTGGTGCGCGGGTACACGTCTATGCGCTGGATGTTGCCGACCCGGTGGCCGTGACCGCACTGGTTGAGACGATCCGAACCACCCTCCCGCCACTCCGTGGGATTGTCCACGCCGCAGGTGTGCTGGATGACGCCACCCTCATACACCAGTCATCCGCCCGACTCCAACGGGTGATGGCACCCAAGGTGGCTGGTTCGTGGAACCTCCACTGTGCCACGGCGGGACTACCGCTCGATTTCTTCGTCTGTTTCTCGTCTCTGGCCGCCCTGGTGGGTTCACCGGGACAGAGCAACTATGCGGCGGCCAACGCCTTCATGGACGCCCTGGCGCATGTGCGCCGGCGTAGCGGTCTGCCGGCGCAGAGCATCAACTGGGGGCCGTGGGCCGGACCAGGTATGGCGGATACGGATCGCGCCCGGCGATCCCACACGGGGGTGGACACCATCTCTGCCGAACAGGGGATCGCGCTCTTTCGAGCGCTGTTAGCACAGCCGGTAACTCAGGTTGGTGCCGCACTGATCCGTTGGTCTGAACTGGGCACGCAGGACGACCCGTTCTTTGCCGAATGTATACCGGCAGAGGGAGCTTCGGCACCGGCGCACGTCCAGTCGGAACTCCAGCAGCAGCTCCGCACAGCAGCACCCGCCGACTATCTGCCCACCCTGATCGCAGCACTCCAAGTTCAGGTAAGCAAGGTATTAGGTCGTTCGGAACTACCAGCGGTACACCAGGGCTTTATGGACATGGGCATGGACTCGCTGATGTCAGTCGAGCTGCGGAATCAACTGCAACTGAATCTCGGCATCCCCCTCTCCGCGACCCTGATGTTCAAGTATCCGAACGTGGGTGATCTGGCGGCATACTTGGCCCAGGAATTGCAGCCACAGACCCCTCCCGCGCCAGGCGTCGGCAGTGGATTGGAGATCGCAGCCGAAACACCGGATGCAGACATTGATGCCTCAATTGCTGAGGAACTGGCGAGACTGACCGATTTGCTGGGGAGCTAGGGATGGAACCATTCACAATGCAGAACAGCTCTGGTGAGGAGCCAGGGCAGGACGACATCTATGTCTTTCCGATGTCATTTGCGCAGCAGCGGCTCTGGTTTTTGGCCCAACTGGAGCCAGACAGTGCGGCGTACAACATTCCCGCTGCGGTGCAACTCCGTGGGCCGATCCAGGCTGAGATGCTGGAGCGGAGTCTCAACGCCATTGTGGCTCGTCACGAGGTGCTGCGCACGACATTTGACCTGGTGGATGGCCAGCCTGCGCAGATCGTGTCGGCATACGGAAAAATGAGCCTTGAACTGATTGACCTGCACGATCCGGACGCGGAACAGCAGGCCCAGGAGGTACAGCGCCAGACGGCGGCGGCTACCGGCCATTGTTTTGTCTTGGAACAGGGGCCACTGCTCCACGCCGTGCTGGTGCGATTGGCACCCGATGAGCATATTCTGCTGCTCACGTTGCACCATATCATTGCCGATGGTTGGTCAATGGGCATCTTGATCCGTGAACTGGGCGCGGAATATAGCGCAATGCTGGCAGGTCGGGCGTCGTCCTTACCCGCGTTGCCGATCCAGTACGCAGATTTTACCGCGTGGCAGCACGAATGGCTCAGTGGTGCCGTACGTACCGAGCAACTCGCCTACTGGCTAACCCGGTTGGAGGGAGCGCCTGCACTCCTAGAACTTCCGACGGATCGGCCACGTCCGCCCGTGCAGTCACTGCGCGGAGCGCATCACCCGTTTGTCGTGCCGCTGCACCTGACCAGTGGCGTGAAACGGCTCGCGCAGTCTGCTGGTGCCACCCTCTTTATGACCGTAGCGGCGGCCTACAAGGTTCTCCTCGCACGCTACAGTAATCAGTCCGATATTTTGGTAGGTTTTCCGATTGCCAATCGCAATCGGCAAGATATTGAGCCGCTGATTGGTTTTTTTGTGAATACGCTGGTTTTGCGGAGCAACCTCGGCGGAAACCCGCGTTTTGTTGATTTTTTGGCTCAGGTACGGCAGCGCACCCTGGAAGCCTATCAGCACCAGGATCTGCCCTTTGAGGTGATCGTTGATGCGCTGCACCTGCCGCGCAATCTCAGTCACAGTCCGCTATTCCAGACGATGCTTGGCTGGGAAGTGCAACCGATTGGCCGATTCGCCTCCCCCGACATGCAGATCACACCACTGCCGATCACGACGAACAGCGCGAAGTTCGATCTCACCCTGCTGATGGAAGAGGGCGACGGCGGGCTGACGGGCGTGTGGGAGTACAACACCGACCTCTTCGATGCCGCGACCGTGGCGCGCATGGCGACGCATTTCCTGACTCTCCTGGAAGGGATCGTGGCCGAGCCAGAGCAGCGCATCGCCCAGTTGCCCCTGCTGACTGCGGATGAGCGGCACCTGCTTCTGGAGGAGTGGAACCGCACGACCGTGGCCACCCCGCAGGGCTGCGTCCACGAACTGTTTGCTGAACAGGTGGCCCGTACCCCCGACGCCGTGGCAGTGGTGTTTGAAGATCAGCAGTTGACCTACGCCGAGCTGAATGACCGGGCAAACCAACTGGCTCACTACCTGCGTGGACGTGGCGTTGGGCCTGATGTGCTGGTGGGGGTCTGCTGTGAGCGCACCCCGGAGTTGCTCGTCGCGCTGCTGGGCATCCTCAAGGCGGGAGGTGCTTATGTCCCCCTCGACCCAGCCTATCCCGCCGAGCGGCTTTCCTTTATGCTCAAGGATGCCGGTATCACGCTCCTGCTTACCCAGAGGCGGCTACATACGACCCGCCTCGCCGCGCTGCGTGGGCTGGCAGATATTCATGTACTGGAACTGGATCACGGGTGGGATCTGGTCGCGGGAGTGGACACCACTCACCCTGCGATTCCGGTGACGGAAGATCATCTCGCCTACGTGATCTACACGTCGGGTTCGACCGGGTTGCCCAAAGGGGTTCAGATCACCCATCGCGGGCTAACCAACTACCTGACCTGGGCCGTGGAGGAGTATCGAGTGGCCGAGGGCCAGGGTGCGCTCGTCCACTCGTCAATCAGCTTTGACGCCACGATTACCAGCCTCTATACGCCCCTGCTCGTGGGCAAGCCGGTCGTGCTGATCCCTGAGCAGGAGGAGATCGAAACGCTGAGTAGAGTGCTACAAGGCGCGCACCACTACAGTCTGGTCAAGATCACCCCGGCCCATCTGGAGGCGCTGAGCTACCTGTTGCCGGAAGAAGCGGCGGCGGGGGGGGCGCAAGCGTACATCATTGGCGGCGAGGCGCTCTTTGAGCGGCATATCGCGTTCTGGCGGCAGCACGCGCCGGGTGTGCGGATGGTGAACGAGTATGGCCCGACCGAGACGGTGGTCGGCTGCTGTGTGTACACGGT
>CAIXLU010000278.1 GCA_903920315.1 uncultured Oscillochloris sp. | reverse complement strand
TGATGACTCCACAGGAGGCGCTCGCTACGCTGGTATCATAATAAGGCACTACCGCAAAAGGCACGCTGTCATCCCAGCCGCCCGGCCCGTAAACGGGCGGGCTAGATTCGACGAAGGCCGCTGAAGCGGCCTCACATAGGCCGCTTCAGCGGCCTTCGTCGAATCTAGCCCGCCCGTTTACGGGCCGGGCGGCTGGGATGACAGCGTGCCTTTTGCGGTAGTGCCTTATTATGATACCAGCGTAGCGAGCGCCTCCTGTGGAGTCATCACCGTCACGACAGACGCAGCGCGGGTGCGCTGTTCACGGTCGAGCGAGACGAGGGTACTCCCGGTGCGGCGGGCCACCGCTACGTAGATCGCGTCGGCACCACGCAGGGCGTAGTCAGCGGCGATCTCGGTGGCCTCCTTCGCCAGAGCCTCATCGAGCGGCAGGAATCTGATATACGGGATGTCGCGTAGGGCGTCGGCGGCGATCCGCCCCGCGATGGGGTCGTGCCGAGTGCGACTGACCGTACCCGCGACTTCGGCGAGGACGATTAGCGGGACGATGATAGGAATCTCCCGTGCCACGAGCCGTCCAATCAGTTCGTGGCACGCGGCGTGATCGGGTTCGCGGGTGTCGAGATCGCGGATAAAAATGTTGGCGTCAAGGGTATACATCGCGGCCTTCCAGCGCGGCCTGGCGCTCATTCCGGTCGCGCTCCAACTGCGCGGCCATGCTGGTTGCGCCGATAGGGCGTGCGCTCAACTCCGACCGTAGGCGTTCCCATCGCTCCCATCCCGTATCTGTCGTCGGATTCGGTGCGCTCACGCCTGCCAGCGCTCCTGCGGCCTCGCCCGCCAGCGTACTGGCGAGGCGGAGCCGATCAGGCAGTGGTAGGCGTCTGGCAACGGCCAGTGCCTCATCATAGGTCGCTGATTGCATAACAACCTCCTTGCTGAAGATGGGGGTCTGGCCTACATTCTAGCATGGGCGTGTAAGGGTACACGGAAGGGTACCCTTCCCCGGCAGGGCTGGTGCAACGTCACGCGCCCGGCCCGTAAACGGGCAGGATGTCAATCATCTAAAAGGCAGGAATACAACAACGGCGACACCTGGTATCAGGTGCCGCCGTATGTGTTTGGTGGAGATGGGGGGAGTCGAACCCCCGTCCAAAAAGTTGGACCGCACACGTCTACAGGTTTATCCCCTTGTTTGAGCTCGCCCGCGACCCCACAGGGGGCAAAGGTGTCTTTGGGCAAGCCGGCTTATCTTAGTCTCAGGCTAACCGGCGTTTACCCAAGAAGCACTCGACTTGCTGACGCCGTCCCCCCAGCCATCGAGTGAACTGAGGACGGCGCGCTACCTAATTAGGCAGCGAGGGCCATGCTCCCATAAGAAGCACGGGCCCATTTGTTTGTGTTGTTGGCAGTTATTGCCGTTTGCCCCTTTAACGTGACTGGGCGGCACGACCTGCAATCTACGGCTTGCACTCCCTGTCGAAACCGAGCATCCCCTTACACGCTCATTATACCGCGTCACCACCTGCCGTCAATGCGCCCTGCGATGGAGTTTCCTACCCAGAGCCATTGCAAAATCCTCAGATACCCGGTTGCCTGGGGGATTCAGTCCTATGGCGATGTGGCATATGGCCTACCGGGTACTCCTGATATACTGTACGCGAGTGTATCTGTCTTGCCAGTAGAATATGACGTCAATGCTTCCTACATCGAGTAATCGCTACACACTTCTCGACCGCATAGGTATCGGCTACGTGCTGCTGTTCGCCCTCTGGTTCGTGCTGCGGCTGGTCTACTTCGACTATCTGTGGTGGCTGGCGTTGC
Organism: uncultured Oscillochloris sp.; assembly: GCA_903920315.1. Lineage (GTDB taxonomy): Bacteria > Chloroflexota > Chloroflexia > Chloroflexales > Chloroflexaceae > Oscillochloris. The sequence goes on along the minus strand of CAIXLU010000278.1, from coordinate 2,039 downwards.
TGAACGCCTCCGCCTTCTTCCTGTTCCTGCCATTCGTGGTTCTACTCCCACTCGCTCTCTGGAAGCGTCGCCCCCGCCTCCTCATCGCACTGATCGTGCCCCTAGCGATCTTTGGTTGGCTCTTTGGTGACCTGCTGCTCCCACATGGACAGCCGGTTAATCCAACCGGGCCGATGATCACTGTCGCCAGTTTCAACGTCCTCTGGACCAACCAAGATTATGCGCGTATTGCCGAATCTGTTCGCGCCGCTGGCCCGGATATTGTTGCGTTTCAGGAGTTGCGCCCGGAGCATCTGCCGGCGATCCGCGCCCGTCTGGGCGATGCTTTTCCCTACCACGCCATCTACCCGGTTGAGCAGTTCCATACTGTCGGCATGATCAGCCGGTTCCCGATTGAGTCTGTCACCCCGCTGGCCGATCCGTCACTTGATCGTGCGCTCCTGGTGCGGGTGCGAGTCGGTGAGCGCCCGCTCGCGGTGATTGTCGCCCACCTCACACGGATGGATATATTCGAGGATGGCGTCTTTAAGATCGCCGAGGCGGTGGATGAGTACTATGCGCTTCGCGAACAGCAGGTAGCAGCGCTCCTGTCTGCCGTACGCGACACAGGATCACCGACAATCATTCTCTGCGATTGCAATCTCACCGACACATCAGAGGGCTACGCGACCCTGCATGCCAACCTCACCGACAGTTTTGCCGAGGCGGGTTGGGGTTTGGGACTTACCGCACGGATTTCCGTGCTTGGTATACCGATCCAGCGGATTGATTACATCTGGCACAGCGCAGATCTCCAGGCGATCAATGCGTGGGTTGGAACTGACGGTGGCTCGAATCATTTCCCGGTGATAGCGCAGCTTACATGGCCGAACCCGTAGCTCACTTGCTGCTGTCCGGTGGGGTTTTGGGCATCGGCAGCAGCGGCGCGAGCGGGTTCACCAGCCGATCTACAATTGCCCCCAGGCGTCGGAACTGTGGGCCAAGCTCGGTCTCCGCCAGCGGGATGTTCACTGGCACGTCTAGCTGCACTGGGATGACCACACTGTCGAGCGAGATATTCATCTTCAAGGCAATCTGGAGCGGCGTGCCCTCGGGGAGAGTCAGGTTAATGTTGTCGGCGCGCAGGCGATTGCCGTTGCCGAGATCAATATCGGCACCGCTCAGTACCAGCGGCACCGGCCTGGTCAGCGTTACCTCTGTCACCTTATCAATCGGGACAAAGATACCTTTGCCCGCCAGCGAGAGTGGCTGGCTCAGGGGAATCGTTGTCCTGATCGTGGCCCCCTCCAGTTTCACCACCACATCCTGAAGCTCCGCGAGGTTATTGGCTGCAAAGATCTGCGTGTTACCGGCGATGCCGATCACCTGGCCCCGATTGGTGAGCATCACCCCGCCCAGCACACCGAGAATGATCAACAGGACAACATTGATCAAGAACGATGTCCAGATCATGGCCTTGTAGAGCGGCGGGAGGCGAGCGTAGCGTCTTGGGCTACCTCCGGCGGAGCGGGCAAGGTCAATCACGGGGGTGGCTACAATGTCGTTCGTCTGCTCGGCCATGCCGTCCTCCTTAAATATGCGTCTATCCACCTAGCGTATATCTCCTATGCCGCATCATACCACGCAGGTGCGTAGATTTAAGCGTCGGTCATGCGCTGCCAAAGTGGCGCAGGGCGAGGCGTAGCCGCTGCTCCAGATCCTCTGGCGCGTCGGCGGGCAGTGCGCCAATGGCCGATGCCGCCTCCATACCGCTGTAGCCCAGGCTGATCAGGAGATCGGCTAGGTCGCTATTCACACCTGTCGCCGCCGGAGTCGCGCCGGACGCGAGAGCGGGAAGACCCTTGATGTCAATCTTGCCCTTCAGCTCAAGCACGAGGCGCTCAGCCGTCTTCTTGCCGATACCGGGTACCCGCGAGAGCCTCGCCGTATCGCCTTGGGCCAAAGCCATACGGATCTCGTCGGGCTGGCCTGATGAGAGCAGGCTTAGCGCCACCTTTGGGCCAACCCCGCCTACCCCGATCACGCTCTCGAACAGCGCC
>CAIXLU010000277.1 GCA_903920315.1 uncultured Oscillochloris sp. | reverse complement strand
GAGCCGGCTCCCGGCTCCCCGCCCCCGGCTCCCGCATACGCAAAGCTCACATCCTCAAACACAATCTCACCGCGCATCTGGGCGCTGTAGCCACCGCTGTTCTCGTCCATATCGGTTTCGGCGCGAACGATCTTCAGGATACGGTTGGCGCTGGCGATGCCGGATTGGAGCAGCGAGAAGGCGAAGAGCGAGATGAAGGTGGGGAAACGCAGCACGTTCACCAGACCCACCACGGCGATGACTTGGCCGATGGCGATGCTGCCCTGGCGATAGAGCCACATCGCGTGCAGAAAGCTTAGGCCCAGGGCGATGCCGTAGATCAGCAGTGGCAGGTAGCGCGCCTCGATAGAACCCTGGCGCACAAAGAAATCGCGGAAGAGCCGGGCGTTGCGGCGGAACTTCTCACGCTCGAAGCCCTCGCGAGCGCTGGCCTTCACCACCTCGATCCCCGAGATGGTCTCCTCCAGACCGGCGTTCATGGCCCCAAACTGCTCGCGCTGGTCGTGTACTACCGGGCTAAGCCGACGCACATACGTCTGCGCCGTAACGATATAGGCGGCCACAAAGCACAGTGGCACCAGCAGCAGTTCCAGCCGGATAAAGGCGATGTAGATCAGCGGAATAACGATCCCCATCACCGTCTCAGACACCAGAGTTCCTCCGGGGGCGATCATATTCGAGAGTTGGTTGGTATCGTCGGTGGCGCGGGCCATAATATCACCGGCGCGCTGGCGGTCGTGGAAGCCCTTGCTCTTTCCGAGCAGGCTCTCGTACAACTCCTGGCGAGCATCGGCTTCAAAGCGGGCGGCAATGCTCTCCGCCGAGATCATACCGATCAAGCCCGAGAACCCATCGCTAAACATAACGGCCAGGATGGTAAGTGCAACAATGATCAGTCCATTAGGCGCGCTGGGGTTAATCACCTCGTCGGCGGCCCGACCGATCAGCACCTGGGTACCGGCGTAGCACCCCCAGGCAATCGTGAAAGAGACATAGAATCCTAGAGCAAAATACCAGTAGCGCCAGATATGCGAAAAAACCCAGCGCCCCGTGCTGCGCTGGTCGTAGGTATAGACGTCTGAGGCGGTAAACTCGCCGCGTTGTTCCACCGTGGTGAACCTCCGAGGTTCTGGATGAAGAAAAGAACTCATGTTCCGAAGCGTACCATAGACACCGGATGCGGGCCATCGGTCAAAAGGCCGAACCTCTATGTCCCGCAGCGCGATCACCATGGTTGCATCAACGTCGCTCAAATGCTATAGTACATTCATACGCGGCGGCGCTAGGCGATGCCGGTTCATATGCGCCGCTGAAAAATCGCGACGGTTTTCCACATGATGAGCAGTTTGAGGTGGCCCCAGGGAAATTTCCCGGTGCTGTGTTCCGCTGCATTGTCTTGGTCGCTGGTGGCCCGAATCCATCCTGATCTCTGGCGTGACGACTGGCGGTAATGATTGGCCGCCGATGATAGCTCATATAGCCCTTGCGCCGAGCGGATCGGTTCCTTCCCACCTAACTTGCGATACGGCTCCTCTCCTAATCGCACCTCACGACCAGGGTTCTGCATTGCGGGCTGGCCCCGAAGCATTTCCTCTCCCACCTCACCCGACACGAATCCATAGGAGTAAAACGTACTAGCAATGTCGTACGAGAACAGGCGACCTGATGTCGCGGTCTTCATCGACTTCGAGAATGTCTATGTGAGCGTACGCGATAAGCTTAACGCGAACCCAAACTTCGAAGCGATCATGGACCGCTGTGGCGACCTTGGCCGTGTGGTGATCTCCCGAGCCTATGCCGACTGGTATCGTTACCCGCGTGTGACGAGCGCGCTCTACGCGAACGCGATTGAGCCGATCTACGTAGCCACTTACTACTACGATAAGGATATGGGCCGTACCGGGCGGGCGATCAAGAATAGCGTTGATATGAACCTTTGTATCGATGCGATGAAGACGCTCTTTACCAACACAAATATCTCAAAGTTTGTGCTGGTAACGGGCGACCGCGACTTTATCCCGCTGGTGAATTCGATCCGTCAGCAGGGCAAAGAGGTTTATATTATTGGTATTGGCGGGGCGGCCAGTACGCATCTGGCCCAGAGTGCCGATGAGTTTGTCTTTTACGAGCAACTTGTTGGCAAGCAGCCGGGTGGCTCCGCTACAGCAACCGCGATTGCAAACCGCTCTACGGAACTGAATCGTGGCGTTGAGGTGGTCTATGAGCATGCCCCTCACACCTCCTCGTCCTTCCACGCCGCTCCGATCACTCCGCTTGCTCCTGTTGTCCCTATCGCTCCATCACTCCCCGCCGCTGCCGCCGACCCGGATGTCTATACGGTTCTTGTCGAGGCAATCCATCTGGTGCGCAAGCGTGGCTATGTCTCGACGCTTGGCTCAATCAAGCTGGTGATGAAGGAGTTGATGGGCGGCGACTTTAAGGAGAGCCGTCACAAAGACCTGAGCGGGCGACCGTTCGCCAAATTCAAGGATTTTGTGATTGACGCTGAGAAGCGGGGTAAGGTGCAGATCTTCACCAATGGCACGGTGAACGAGGTGTTCCTGCCCGGTGAGGACGCCCTGAAGCTCTCGCAGTTCGCTGCCGCGCTCACGGAGGAGCCAGCGGTGGAGCCGGTGTCCGACGCGGTTATTTCGCCGAACGGGCGCAAAGATTCGCGAAAGCCTGCGCCAGCCCCGGTCGCTGAGACTCCCGCCGCCGCTGCGGGTCGTCGCCGCCGTCGTCGCTCGCGTCGGGGACAAGGCGGCGGTACCGCTGCGGAGACTACCTTGCAGTTGAATGGCGTCGAGTTGGATCGTGATCGTGACGAGCTTGATATGGAACTGACGCCGCCGATCCTCGACGATGAGCCGATGCTGTCTGACCCGGTTGCCTATATGGACGAACTGCGCGCCCGTGATGAGCGAGAGGCGGATGACGCGCTGATTGAGGTGATCACAGACGAGCAGACGGAAGATGAACTGGCATCGGCGGGCATGCCTGCCGATGAACTCCTCGATGAGCTTGTTGAGGAGTTTGCGGGAGCGGCAACCGAGCCTGAGTTCGTCGTGGAGCTTGCGCCCGTAATGGAGCAAGATGAGGTTGAGTTGGCCTCGGCGGGCATGCCTGCCGATGAATTGCTCAATGAGCTTACCGTCGAGTCCGTGGCCGTCGCTGGGGAGCCAGAGCCCGTGGCCGATGATTTTGAGGAGGCGGAGGACGTTCCACTCGCACCTATTGATTTCAGCGATGAGGAGTGGGCATTCTTCTACACAATGATGCGCGGCTTTAGCAAGCCTGTGTCGTTCTTGCAAATCTTCGATGCGCTCCGTGGCTTGCGTAAGGATCAGAGCCTCACCCGAACGAACGAGCAGTTGCGCACGATGGTCAAGCAGGCCATCAATAGTGAGTTGCTTGAGCGCAGCGGTAGGGGCAAGCGAATCTACTACGCCCTGAAGTCTGAGGGCTAGATAAGGGAGAAATGGGGAGGGCTTCGCCCTCCCCATTTCTCCCTCTTTTTTTGTTATGATCATCAAGATCTGTGGTTTGCAAACCACCGAGTACGCATGTGTCGCGGCCGAGGCGGGCGCTGATATGATTGGGCTTGTGTTTGCGCCCAGCCGTCGCCAAGTGGATGTCATTGCCGCTGCCGCAATCTCTGCTGCCGTGCGCAGCCTGTCCCTCCCTCACCCTCAGATCGTCGGCCTCTTTGTGAATACGTCGGTTGCGGAGATCAACGCCGTGGCGGACGCGGTCGGCCTGGATCTTGTGCAACTGAGCGGCGATGAATCGCTGGCTGATGGTGTGGGCATGAGTCGGCAGATCATCAAATCAATCCGGATGGATGGGTCACAGCGCGAGGCTGACTGGATTGGGGCGGGGGTGCGTCTGCTGGTTGATGCCCACGTGCCGGGGGCTTACGGCGGTACGGGTACCCGCGCCGACTGGCAGCATGCGGCAGAACTGGCCCGGCACGTCCCGCTTATCTTGGCGGGCGGGCTTGACCCAACAAATGTCGCGGAAGCGATTGCCCAGGTGCGCCCGCAAGGCGTGGATGTGAGTAGCGGAGTTGAAACGGGCGGGGTCAAGAGCGCGACAAAGATTCGGGCGTTTATCGCCGCCGCACGCGGGACGACTGGCCTGTGAAGGGAGATCGTACGGCGCTGACCGCCGTTGGCTCAGCCATCGGCATCCCCATCGCCTTCTTTGGCCTGCGCTGGATCTTCCTCCAGTTCCGTCGCGTCATCCTCGTCCCTACGTGCCATCACACTCTGCCCATTGGCCCCAACGAGATCGCGCCGCGTCAGCGGCGGATCGTGGTGAGCGACCTGCATCTCGGCGGAGGGGATCGGCTGGACGACTTTGATGATGATGTCGCCTTTGCCGAGTTTGTCGACTCTTACGTGTGCCGCGACGAACCAACTGAGTTGATCCTGGCGGGCGATACCGTCGAGTTTCTCCAGGTGCGTCTGCCCGACCTCGACGATGATGATTGGTCGGAGCAAGCCGCAGAGCGGCGCATTGCGACGGTCATTGCCGCGCATCCCCTGGTTTTTGCGGCGCTGTCTCGCTTCATTGCTGGCCCCGAGCGCCAGCTCACCGTGCTGATCGGCAACCATGATTTTGAGTTACATTACCTGGCAGCCAAGGCCCGTCTTGCCGCCGCTGTTGGCCTGACCTTGGGCGACCCGAGGCTCCGCTTCGGCGTAAGCTACCATGGCGGCGGGATCTACCTCGTGCATGGCAACCAGTTCGACGGCTGGAATCGCTTCGTCTACTTCAATGGAATCAGCGAACCGTTTGAGGTCGTGCGCGGCACCCAGCTTGTCAAAGAAGTGATTAACGACCTGGAGGAAGATGACACGCTCCTGATCGCGCCGCTGATTGACAACGTCAAACCGACATCGGCTTTCTTCTGGTATCTGGTGGCCCTGCCGAGGCTGCGCAACAAGGCATCGCGGCAGTTCTTCCTGCGCGGGGTGATGGGCTTCTTGCAGGTGGTGGCGTGGCCAACCCCGCACCAGATGCCGATCACTGGACGCGGGCCGGGCGGACTGCTCAGCACACCGATCTTTCATGGATTCTGGACCTGGGTGTCCACCCTGCGCCGCCAGCGCGTGGCCCGCCAGCGCAAACTGGCCCGCCAAGTCAGCGAGGTGGCAGGCGATTTGCCTCCACCCGATCAAGTGATCGCCCACGTGCAGATCGAGGCATCTCGCCAGATTCGCCGTGAGATGCGCAGCTTCAACAACGCCTACGCCCGCGAAATGCTGCGGATCGCCCGCCAGCCTGAACACCGTAACGACCGCGTCTTTGTCTGCGGACACACCCACCAAGCTCTGGTGGTGCCGCTTGGCGCGGATCAGACCTACATCAACACTGGGACGTGGACGGAGATTATCTATGATGTGGCCGCCATGATCCGCCAGGAACAGCGATTTCCCTTTGTGGAGATTACCTACCCCGAGGGGGAAACGCCACAGGGCTGCCTGCTGGTGTGGTTGGGTGGTGATGAATCGCCGCAACCGTGGCAGGCCGGACCGACATTAGAGCGCCGCCGTAGGAAAATTCGGTTACAATAGGTGCAGTGACCGAGATGTGCCGCTCTCACGCTGGGGTGGGTTGTGCTAACTGATGGAGGATGACATATGAAGAATTTGTTTCGGATCGTCGGTATCGCTGCTTTTGTCGGTGTGGCTATCCTGATCTTCCGCGCCCTGCGCCAGTACCGCGAGGATAGCGTGTTTGATCTGGCTCCGGCCGCCGCTGGTGGCGGGCAGAAGCGCAGCATCAGCCCCGAATTGCTGAGCATTCTGGCTGACCCAGCCGACAAGGGGCCGATTGAACTGCTGACCGATGGCGCGGGCAAGGAGTGGCTGGTCAATCGCCGCAACGGCTACCGCTACCCGGTCGAGGACGGCATCCCGATCATGCTGCTCGAAGAGGGCGAGAAGAATAAGGATGAGGGACTGATCCAGAAGTAAGCAAGGGACAGGAGACAGGAGGCAGGTCATAGGAGGCAGAAGACCAAAACGGTCTCCTGCCTCCTATGACCTGCCTCCTCATTATGAAAGCGCCAACCATGTCTAGCAGCGAGACTGATACCATTCCGGGAAGGTTTGGCCCCTACGGCGGGCGTTATGTGCCCGAGACACTGATGCCAGCGGTGACGGCCCTGGAGTTGGCCTATATCGAGGCTCAGGGCGACCCGGCCTTCTGGGCCGAACTGGATCATCTCCAGCGTACCTACACCGGGCGACCGACGCCCCTCACCTATGCCCGACGACTCAGCACGCGGCTGGGCGGCGCGCAGATCTACCTCAAGCGTGAGGATCTGGCCCATACCGGCGCACATAAGATTAACAACGCCCTCGGCCAAGGTCTGCTCGCCAAGCGCATGGGTAAGCGCCGGATCATTGCCGAAACCGGCGCGGGTCAGCACGGTGTGGCCAGCGCTACCGTCTGCGCCCTGCTCGGTATGGAGTGCGTGGTCTACATGGGCGTGGATGATATGGCCCGCCAGAGTCCGAACGTCTTCCGTATGCGCTTGCTCGGTGCCGAGGTATGTGGGGTGGAGAGTGGCTCGCGTACGCTCAAGGATGCGATCAACGAGGCTATGCGCGATTGGGTGACCAACCCAGACAGCTACTACCTGCTCGGCTCGGCCCTCGGCCCACACCCCTACCCAACGATGGTACGCGATTTTCAGCGCGTGATCGGCATGGAGGCCCGCGCCCAAATGCTGGAGCAGGTGGGGCGATTGCCCGATGTGGTGGTGGCATGCGTGGGCGGCGGGTCGAACGCCATTGGGATCTTTCACCCGTTTCTGGATGACGCAGGCGTGGCCCTGCGCGGCGTCGAGGCGGGTGGACGTGGCCAAAAACTCGGTGATCACGCCGCACGCTTCCTCTCGGCTCTCCCCGGCGTCCTCCAGGGTACCTATTCGTACGTCCTCCAAGATGAGAATGGCCAAATCGCCCTGACCCACTCGATCTCGGCGGGTCTCGACTACGCCAGCGTTGGCCCCGAACACGCATGGCTCCACGATACCGGGCGCGCTATTTATACCTCCGCCGATGATGAGGAGGCGCTTGATGCCTTCGAGTCCCTTTCGCGCAACGAGGGAATTATCCCGGCACTAGAGAGTGCTCACGCCATCGCCGAGGTGATCAAGCTGGCTCCCACCATGCGCCCCGACCAGATCATCCTGGTGAACCTTTCTGGTCGCGGCGACAAGGACATCTTCACGGCGGCTGAGGCGCTGGGAATGGCGATCTAAGAGGCACGATGAAAACCTGCATCATCCTGAACCCCTGGGCCGGGCGCGGTACAGCGGGGCAGCGACGGCCCGAGATGGAGGTCGCTCTGCGCGCCGCCGGGGTGAACTTTGATCTTGTCGAGACTCACGCCCGTGGCGGGGCCACCGAACTGACCTACCAGGCCATGGATCGCGGCTACGAGTGTGTGACGGCGGTGGGTGGCGATGGCACGATCAATGAGGTGGTGAACGGACTGCTGGGCGGGCGCGAACGATTCGGACGCGAGGCTGCACTAGGGGTTGTGCCTCTCGGCACGGGTAGCGATTTTGTGAAGGTGCTTGATGGCGTTGAGCCGAATGATCTAGCGGGAGCGGTGCGGCGTCTGGCCACCGGACGCACTCGCCCGGTTGATGTGGGCCTGATCAGTGTCGAGTCGCCAGCCGGTACGGAGCGCCGTCATTTCATCAACGGTCTCGGTATGGGTATTGATGCGCAGGTGGCCGTAGAGAGCCTGAAACTCACCGGCCTCAAGGGTTTCGCCGTCTACCTCATGGCGATCATCCGCGCCCTGGCTATCTATAAATCCCATGTGATGACTGTGCGCTTTGATGATTACGAGGTACGCCGTCGCCTGCTCTTCGCCAGCGTGGCCAGCGGGCGTAGCCAGGGCGGCGGCTTCCTGATGACCCCCGAGGCCCTGATTGATGACGGTCTGCTGGATCTCTGCATTGTTGATAAGCTACGCCTCGATCAGATTATCCGCTACCTGCCCATGCTCATGGAGGGTAGCCATACGAGGCTCCGAGTTGTGACCATGGGCCGCGCCCGGCATATCGAGGTCACGTGCCAGAATGGAATCCCGGTGGCTACTGACGGCGAGGTCGTGGCCACCTCCGCCACCCGTGTCTGTGTGGACGTCGTACCGGGAGCGGTGAAGTTGGTGGTGTAGTGCTAGATTTCAGGCTTCAGAGTGCGATCTGATGAATAGACAAATATTAGTACGAGCGCGGAGTATGCAGATCAAGTGGCGCGGCGGATGTCTTATATCAGTCCTGGTTGTTGTTGTACTCGCGATCATCGGAGCGACGATCCTTGAGGTTCGCCCGGATCTGGCAGCCCAGGGTATTGATTTGATTCGGACTGTCGCCGGTGATGAGGCGGCAGCATGGCTTGAGAATACCGTCTTTTCGATCAAGGATATGGTACAACACGAGGCGTATCAGCTTGGTTTGGTTCATGCTTCTGCACCATCATGGGCCGCTGTCCCCTCCGCCATCCCTGGACTGGCGTTGTCACCTCGGCCTACTGCTGCGCCAAGTGCCACACCGGCCCTCACTACCCCTACGCCGGAGGGAACGCCCGCTCCTGCCCAGACACGTCCAACGGCGACAATGCCGCTATCACCGACAGCTCTCCCGCCTACTCCCACGCCGTGGCAGCCGACCCCGCTGTCTGATGTGGGGACGATGGATGGCGCGGGACAGTGGTCGCCCTACCTGACGGACTCTGCCGGGCAGGTGGTTGCCTATCGCACCTTCGTGCAGCCCGACCCGAAACGCCCCTATGTTTACGCGGCTGTTGTTGCGATCAACCTGCAGGCAACGCAACTGCACTTTGTGCTTGGCACGGAAGAGCCGGTCTCGAAGGTGAAGATCGCACGCAAAGGGGCGATCCCGGCCACCGATCTTCAGGGTGGACAACTTTTGGCCGCCTTTAACGGTGGCTTCAAGGCACGCCACGGCCATTTTGGAGCGATGATTGATGGGGTGACGGTGCTGCCGCCAATTGAGGGGTTCGGCACCATCGCGCTGTATCAGGATGGGCGAGTTCAGATCGGAGCCTGGGGTACAGACATTACGGACTCCCCTAACTTGGTGGCCTGGCGACAGAACGGCCCGCTGCTGATTGAGCACGGGACGATCAACCCGCATACGGAGAATCAGACCTCGCAGGACTGGGGGATTATCCTAAAAGGGGTGACTGCGGTCGAACGATCTGGGGTCGGTATCAGCGCCGATGGCTCGACACTCTACTATGTGGCCGGCGACTCGCTGATCTTGCCACGGCTTGCGTCTGCCTTCGCGATGATCCACGTCGAGAATGCGATGCAGCTCGACATCAACGCCATCTATGTGCGCTTCGACACATTTCAGGCGTCGCCATCCGGGTTGGTGTCGTCGCCACTACTCGATACGATGAAGGGCAACGCACAGCGCTACCTGCACGCCTGGCCCCGTGACTTCTTTTACCTGACGGCCATCAATGGCACCGCCACCGGCGCGCAATAGCCACCTGTCATTTGCCCCTAGCGCCGACTTCTGTTATAATTCGCAAACAAATGTGTTCATTCGAGGAGTTTTCTACTATGTCTATGCGGCTGCTCTATCTCGATCCGGCCCAGCTTGAGATTGACCCGGACGGTGTGCGCGAAGATCCGGGAGATGTCGTCGGTCTGGCGGCGACGATTGCTGAGCGTGGGTTGCTCCAGCCCCTCGGCGTGGTGGACTCGGGCAGCGGGCGCTACCGGGTGGTCTACGGCGGGCGACGGCGGGCGGCGGCGGTTCAGCTCGGCCTGGAGCGCGTGCCCTGTATTGTGCTTGATACCGACGACCCGGATCTGCTGCTGCGCCAGTTGATTGAGAACGTGCAGCGCCAGGATCTCAATGATATTGAGCAGGCCCGTGCCTACACCCGGCTGCGCACCCGGATCATTGAGGAGCGCGGTAAGCTGCCCGAAAGTGATCTGGACGAAGCCGTGGGCGATGCGGTTGGCTTGAGCGGGCGCACGGTGCGGCGCTATATGGGCTTGCTTGAACTGCCCGATGACGTCCAGCAGATGATCCGCCGGGGCGAACTGAATGTCACTCAGGCCCAGCACCTGCGCCGCGTACCCAGCCCCAAGACACAGCGCGAGCTGGCTACCTTCGCCGTAGACGAGGGCGTCTCCGCCGCCGAACTGAGCAAGCTGGTGGCCTACTTCGCCGCCAACCCAAACCTGACGTTAGAGACGGCGCTACAGGCGCTTGAGCATGGCGAGCAGTTGCGCACCAAACCCTCTGACCACGAGATCAGTCTCATCGGTGGCCTCATGGGCAAGACGAGTGTATCGTCGGTGGATCAGGGGGAGAGCGACGCCGGCCTGTGGGATGATGAGGACGAAGGCGTAAACGCCGCCGGGGACGCTGGCTTTCTGAAGGTGGATGACGAAACCATCGAGAACCAGCCCAAGAACAAAGCGCGAGTTTTCCGCATTCGATCCCTCGACCAGATGGTTGATGAGACCGACCGTATCTCGCGGGCCTACGCCGAGGGCGATCTGGTGAAGTGGGTACAGTCGGACGAGGGGGCACCCTTTAAGCTGCGCCTGCTGCTCAAACAACTGGAGAAACTGGCCCGTGGCCTGCGTGACCTCGCCAGCCAGCACGGCTGGGAACCTGAAGATGAGGGATGAGGGATGAGGGATGAGGGATGAGGGATGAGGGATGAGGGATGAGGGATGAGGGATGAGGGATGAGGGATGAG
>CAIXLU010000276.1 GCA_903920315.1 uncultured Oscillochloris sp. | reverse complement strand
GGAGGTCTGTCCACCTGTATGTTGGCCAGGGTCAGATCAAGTTGCTCGCTAAAGTAGGCACGATTTGGCAGTCCCGTCAGTACATCGTGGGTAGCCTGGTGGCGCAGTTCCTCTTCAACTCGTTGGCGGGCCAGCAGGCTCTCACTAAAAAGATTGAACCAGCGGCTGAGTTCGGCGATCTCATCCTGGCCACGCACCACGAGCGGCACCTGCCAGCCAGGCGTACCGGATTGGTACAACTGGAAGCGCTGAGTCAGATGACGCAAAGGAGCCACAATCGTGTAGGAGACAACCACGGCGGTGACCCCGACAATCGTGAAGGCTGTCAGGAGAGCCAGAAACACCACCGACCCGATCGGTGATGCCCGAGCGGCGAGCGTACTCACGGGGATGAGGGTGATGACCGACCAGTTCCATTTGTCTAGGCGAGAATAATTGACCAGCATCTCCTCTTCACCATCCATCACGGTGGTGAAGTTGCCGTGTGAGTCTTGCAACATACGACGGAGGCTGCTGTTCAGGGTGGCCCCGATCATCTGCGTGTCGGGGTGATAGACGATATGGCTATCCGCATCGGCCACAATCAGCACCGCACCTTCGCCAAGGTCAATACGCGTGAAGTGAGTGTAGAGGTAGCCACTGTCGTAGTTCACTAAGAGCGCAGCGACCGGCCGGGTCTGCGCTGAGCCGCGATCTGTTGCCGAGAGCAGGCGGGCGACGGTGACGACCTTGCGGGTATTCGATGCTTTGTTGACGTTATCCTCAACGCCTGCCCAGACCTCGGCTGGCCCCAGGGCACGGGCGCGCAGCATGAGGCGATCTCGCACATCGTCTCTGATGCTTGATCCGTCGAGAGTGTCACCAACGTGGTAGTGGCTCCCCCCCAGGGTGAAGATGTCTAGCGAGACCAACCCGCTCAGGTTGGAGTAGCCATCGAGGATGTAGCCGATACGCGCCTGGGTCGCGAGACGTGTGTAGCTATTATCACCACGTGTCGGTTCGTCGGTGAGAGCCTGGATAATCGCCTCGACACTGGAGATATTGGTGATCAGGCTCTCGATCTGACTAAGGTTTAGCTCCAGGTACTCTTGCTGTTGCTGCACAAGCTCCGCCGCATAGCGCTTCGACTCGTCCTGGACGATCGTGCGCGACACCTGATACGCCGAAATACCCACGATCAACACGGGAATAATGCTTGCAAGGAGGAGAAAGACGATGAATTTCTGTGTGAGGTTGATCGATATTTTCATGTGAATGAAATTATTAGAACAGAAGTAACACTGTCACGTTGAGCGTAGCGAAACGACCCGGCGATGATGATACACACAGGGACATTCGTTGCACTCAACGTGACAGAATGACAGCGTTACTTCTACGGGGGTGTGAATTAGGGTTTGCTGTCTGCGGTCACGAGAGCAATGGGTACCATTGTCTCTTCTGGCAGTTTCTCGCCGGCAAGTAGCTGGACGGCGTACTTCACTCCGAGGTAGCCCTGGCGTGCTGCCTGCTGATCAACGGTGACGAGCAAACGCCCATCTTTAATGGCGGTGCGTGCATCGGGAAGGGCGTCGTACCCGGCGACAAGGATATCCTTGCGGCCAATCTCTGTCAGGTACTGGATGGTACCGAGGGCCATCATATCGTTCGCACAGAAGATCGCGCCAACCTGCGGGTGCGCCTTCATGAGCGCCTTGGTGACATCAAATGCCTCGTCAATCTTCCAATGGGCGGTCTCAACGGCAGCGACGGTGATCTTGGGATTCTCGGCGAATGCCTTCAGGGCACCTGTGGTGCGATCAATGGCATTCTGAGCGGTCGGGATACCCTCCAGCACCAGCACATTAGTGGGCGTGATGATCTTCTGGCTGAGATATTTGGCAGCCTGGTAGGCACCGTCAACATTATCAACACTGATGAAGGGCGTATTCACCAGCCCGAGCTGGTGGACAAGCGTCGGATCAAGCCGATTGTCAATATTGACAATCGTAATCCCGGCCTGCTGTGCCCGCCGCAGCACCGGTACGAGGCTGGTGGAGTCACCGGGAGCAACCACGATGGCATTGACACGATCAATGATCAGCCGCTCGATGATCGCAATCTGCTGATCAATGGATGTCTCTTGCGCGGCGGTCTTGACGATCAGGCTAATCTTCAGTTCGGCCTCGGCCTGACGTGCCCCGCGCTCCATCTCAGCAAAGAAGGGGTTTGTCAGCGTCTTCATGACCAGGGCTATTCGGGGAGCATTCGTCGTGTTGGTCGGCGAATCACGTGTGGTAGCAGGCTCCACCAAGGGAACCCCTGAGATGCTACTCGAACCGCAGGCGCTTGTGAGCAGCGCAAAGAATACCAGAATCGCGAGCGTAGTCAGAGTGGACAATGAGCGTCGGCGTAAACGGATAGTAGAATGCGTTGTCATGGAAGCTCCCTTCGTTGGATGATTATTTAGACGAGATTTGCTGCGAGTTCACGGCACATGACCACTGCGTAGCAGGATATTACCATCTCTCGATAGGAATATATGCAGACAAAGTTGCTTACACCCGATAAAAGCGAGGGGTTTGCCTGATATTTGCATCTGTCCCGGTGGCAGCGGTAGGTCCAATGAAACAACTGCCCATCGCGCAACGTATAGTAGGTCAGGAATAGCGTCAGGCGTGCGTCTGGCGGTAGCGAAGGAGAACTTCCATGTCAATGATACAGCAAACATCGATCCCTGAGATGATTGCTCAGAGCAAGGATGTTATCGTCAATCCAAGCGTCGTCACCTTCGAGCGCTACGAGAAGCGCGGCACGATCATCAACGCGGCCATGTATGTCGGGGGCGCGGCGGCAATCAGCGGTGTACTGGGGCTCACGGGCGGTATGAGTGGGCTGCTTTCGGGTCTTATTGGTGCGCTGATCGGATTCTTCGTCTTCACGGGTCTTGTCTTCTACGTCGGCAGAAGTGTTGCCAACGGCACCGGGACGTGGGACGAAGTGGCCTATACCTTCTCTCTCTTCATTGCCCCGCTCACCGTGGTCGGTGCGCTCCTCGGCCTGGTGGTCTGGATCTTCCACTTCATCCCCCTCCTGGGTGCGCTGATCGGACTGCTGGGCATGCTTGTCTCGCTGGTGATCCTTCTGGCGCAAGCATACTTCGCCTACATCGCGGTTCAGTCTAGCATGAATATCCTTGATCAGGGCAAGGCGCTGACCACCCTTGGCCTCGCCGTGATTGGCACGTTCATTATCCAGATGGTAATCTTCGCGATCTTGTAGGTTTCGATAACGAGTAGGGGCGAATCATCGCCCCTACCGACCTTAGGCGTATTTCAGATTGCAGATTTGCCGCAACAGAACGTGGCCATTTTCATCGGGTGTTGTGCGCGAGTCGCATGGTTATCTGACAAAAAAAGAGCCCGATTTGACAAGACACGAAAGGTCGAGTATACTCCTCAACGTTGCGAGCGACGGACGGTTTCACTCCTCGGAGGCAAACCTAAGACAAGACAGTGGGAACCGAGCGACGGACAATCTAGTCCTCATCTCGATGCTAGGGTCACGATGGTGGCGCTAGTTTTTTGTTCGCATCGTCCCTGCCTCCAACACGCACCTTTCCAATCGAGTG
>CAIXLU010000275.1 GCA_903920315.1 uncultured Oscillochloris sp. | reverse complement strand
TAAAACTGAACTGGCCCGTGCCCTGGCCGAGTTCCTCTTCGACGATGAGCAGGCCATGATCCGTATTGATATGTCGGAGTATATGGAGAAGCATACCGTCGCCCGTCTGATCGGCGCGCCCCCCGGCTACGTGGGCTACGATGAGGGTGGCCAACTCACCGAGGCGGTGCGCCGCAAGCCCTACAGCGTCGTCCTCTTCGATGAGGTCGAGAAAGCCCATCCCGACGTCTTCAACGTCCTCCTCCAAGTACTTGATGACGGGCGGCTCACCGACGGCCAGGGTCGCGTGGTGAACTTCAAAAACGTCGTTGTGATTATGACAAGTAACATCGCCAGTAACTTAATCCAGGAGATGACCCAGGACGGCGACAGCGAGGAAGCCATCCGCAAGACCGTGATGGGCGAACTACGCGACTCGCTGCGGCCCGAGTTCCTCAACCGCATAGACGAAACGATCATGTTCCGCCCGCTCTCGCGTGAGCAGATCGGCGAGATCGTCACCATCCAGCTCGTACATCTCGACAAGCTGCTTGAGGATCGCAAGATTCGCCTGGAGATCACCCCGGCAGCGCGTGCGCGTCTGGCCGAGGAAGGCTACGACCCGGTGTACGGGGCGCGTCCGCTTAAGCGAGTGATCCAACAGCGCCTCCAGAATCCCCTGGCCGTCAGGGTACTCCAAAGCGATTTCGTAGCCGGTGATACGGTGCTGGTAGATGTCGGTTCGAGCGGCTATGTCTTTAAGAAAGCATAACCGAGAGGGTCGCCATCGGAGGATCGGAGGCGTCTTTGCTCTTCTCATATATTTTTTATATGATTGATATGCCTTCTCGTTGTATATCAATCATATAAGAAATATATATAATGTGCAATGCGTGTGCGCAACCTGTATATAGAGTTTGCGCGCACGCATTTATATTGTAACTACTTTGTTACTCAGCGGAATAGGGTTGGAAAGCGATGCACACCATGTGATGCAGCGCATCATGGCAGCAAAGAGCAGATTGGTGCCAAGGCAGAGGTACAATCAGATGTAGTCGTTGTCACCTCATGGTGACGCGGCGCAAACATCACTAATGTCAGCGGCAACCACCGCGACACACCACATATTATGCTAAATCACTATGATGTTCAAAACGCTCTCGCCCTCTACGACCTTGGCGAGCTACGCGCAGTTCATGCCGCCGCCCACGGGCTTGTGAATGAGACGGCCTTCGCCGATACAACCACGGGTCGTTACGTCGTCCGCCGCAACCAACGCCGTCTTGGCAAGGCATCACTGGAGTTGCGCCATCAACTCCACGCCTGGCTGAGTGACCACGATGTACCGTGCCCAAGCATCCTCCCATCTCGCTGTGGCGAAACGTCGGTGGAGGTGGATGGGCGGATTTTTGAGGTGGCCACGTTCATCAACGGCGAGGAGTACTGCCCCGCCCGACCCGCTCAGTCCGCCAGTGTCGGCAACGTCCTGGCTGGCTATCATCGCGCCGTGGTTGACTTCCCCGGCCAGCCCATCCTCCAGCCGCCGCGCTATTGCCCATCTGTCCTGCTCGGTCTCACCGAGCGACTGATGCACCGCGATATCCTTGGCGACCTGACGACACAACTCTCCTGGTACGACCGTCGCGCCGCTGAGTTGCGCACCCGTCTGAGCGATGTGGCCTATGCCAAATTGCCACAGAGTATGATTCACGGTGATGTCCACAGTGATAACCTGCTTTTCCGTGGTGATGAGGTTGTGGGGCTGATTGACTACGATCAGATCACCATTGACGCACGCCTCGTTGATATGGCCGACGCCCTGGTAGCTTTCGCACAAGGCAAAGCCCCCGATAACTGGTCGCCCTGGGGTGTCTATAACGGCCCCCTGGATCTTGAGCGCGCGAGGCTGTTGCTAGATGGCTACGAGGCGGCGGGGACGCTCAGTTCAAGCGAACGCTCGGCCCTCCCTCTGATCATCGAGGTACTCTGGCTCCAGGGCAACCTGCGCCGTGTCCTCACTACCGCCGAGGCCGAGCCGGAGTATCATATCGAGGTGCTTGAGCAGGGCCGCTGGCTCTCTGAGTGGATGCAGGCCAACCGACTCTGACTCTCTTGACTGACAAAAAAGCGCGAGAGCGGCGATACCGCTCCCGCGCTTTTTTTATTGAGATAAGGGTCAGATCCGCTTTACAGTGTGCGGTGTTCGTAGTGCGGGCTTCCAGCCTGCCAGATGCGTGTCGGCAGGCTGGAAGTGATAATCACATAGCGCAGCGCGTCAAGGTGAGTGACTGGTCGCATGGATGGCAGATCACGTTCCTGGTCTACTGATACGATGGATGGGGGACATGGCGCAGGTGATAGAATTGAGCTATGGGTCGAGGAAAATCGTACCGGAGAACCCAAACATTCCGATGGAGGTACCCTATGTGGATGACACGCACGTTCTCTCTGCTGACGCTGATGGTGGTCGTTCTGCTTACTCCCGTCGCCGCAAGCGCTACAGGCCCGAGTCTCACCGCTCCTGTCCCTGGTGTGACTGCCGGAAAGATTATCTGGTTTGTTGCTGAGGGATTCACCCCCGGTGAGCGGATTGTCTTCTGGATCACCGCGCCGAACCAGGCCGTACTCAGCGGCGATTCGGAAGTTGTTGACAACAAAGGTCAAGCCGATATCGGATTTCGTGTACCATTGAACGCGATGAGTGGTACATGGGCAATCACCACGTATGGCACACGCAGCGCCACCCCAGTGGTGGCATCCTTCACGGTGATCAGCCTCCCAGGGCAGGGTGACGACCCGCTGGCCGCTGTCGCCCCTGAGGTCGGCACGCCTGGAACCACCTTCTCATTTGCGGCTACCGGTTTCGACCCACGCGAGCGAGCCAGTTACTGGTTTACCGCACCAGACGGCAGCATCTTTGCCGCATTTAACCGTGTGGTCATATCCAACGATGTTGGACGTGTAGATATCAGTTGGGCGTCGCCGACTGACGCTCCCCACGGCACCTGGGTATTGACTATCCAGGGTATCAACAGTGGTGTCGCACGTGGGATCCCGTTCCGCATCGAATAGGGGAAGATGTAAATGTGACCTTGAGTGGCTGCGGAACTGAGCTAAGATAGTGGAGAGAAACCCCAGCGCGGTTCCAGCAGCCTCAGTACACGCCGAAGAAGGCTCTGTGGAGAACCACAGAGCCTTCTTTCTGATTGGAGCGGGAGACGGGATTCGAACCCGCGACCTGCACCTTGGCAAGGTGCCGCTCTACCAACTGAGCCACTCCCGCTCAACGTCG
>CAIXLU010000274.1 GCA_903920315.1 uncultured Oscillochloris sp. | reverse complement strand
CGCACCTGAGCGGAGGTATCACCCGTAGGCTCAGCCAAAGGTAAGGCAACTCCAAAGCTGGTGCCGGGGGCCATCGCAGAGAGATGGGCGGCGCTGAGTAGCCACGCCCCCGCAGCGCCCGAATTTGTCCCGCCGGGAGCGACATAGACCACAACCGGTACCTTCGCCGAGGAAAGATCAGCAGCAAGGCCGCGCACATCGCGTAGCACCGCACCCTGTCCGCCCAGGCGAATAATCAGGGCCGTCGCCTGAGATGCCTCGGCCTCGTGCAGAGCGCGGCGCAGGTAGCCCACAGCGTAGCGGCTGATCACGCCATCAACCGCAACCGCATAGATCGGGCCGTCCGTCTGCGCCTGTAACGACGGGGCGGCAAGGAGCGGTGCGAGAGCGATGAGCAGATAGAGGACGGCGCGAGCGACACGCCATGTGGGCCGCAACTGTACGAAATGAGCCATACATTCTGAAGGTGTGCAGTGGAAGGAAGACGCGGTAAGCGACATCATAGCACACCGCACCGCCGTGCGTGGGTGGTACAATGGCTGCCGGTGTGACCGTCACCCTCCCAAAACGAGAGAATAACATCATGACAGAGTTTGAGGTGCTAGAGACCCTCTCCCGTGTCGGGGCGCTCGTCACGGGCGACCATATCATTTATACGTCAGGCCGTCACGGCAGCAGTTACGTTAACAAAGATGCACTCTACCCACACACCGCAGCCACAAGTGCGGTCTGTGCCCAAATTGCGCAGCACTTTGCATTATCGGGCATCGAGACGGTGGCCGGGCCAACGGTGGGCGGGGTGATCATGGCCCAGTGGACGGCGCATCACCTCGGGGTGCTTCTCAACCAGGAGATCATGGCCGTCTACGCGGAGGAGGAGCAGACCGATGCGGGCAAGAGGCGCATCTTCCGCCGAGGCTACGATGCATTTGTATCGGGACGGCTTGTGCTGGTGGTGGAGGACATTCTCACGACCGGCGGCTCGGCGCGCACGGTGGTTGATGCGGTGGAGCGGGCCGGAGGAATTGTGGTTGGCGTGGCCGCACTCTGCAACCGTGGCGGGATCACCGCCGAGGTGCTGGGTGCCCCCGATCTCTACTCTCTGGCCAAGGTACCGCTAGAGTCCTGGGCAGCAGCGGACTGCCCGCTCTGCGCGGCGGGCGTCCCGGTGAACACGCGCCTGGGCAAAGGGGCGACGTTTGTCGTGCGCTGATGCAACGAGGTACCCCCATGTTCGGGAGGGAGTGATCGTCTCACCACCGCCAGCCCCTTCAATATTAAGACTCGCTCGTTGACGATGGGCAATTTTCGCATGCACGATGTGCGGGATCTGTATGCCCAGCATACGACGGATACGGGGCAGGTGTTTGCACCCGACACGATCACCCACGCCTTCACCCTAACTCAAGGACAGCCTTGGCTCGTGAACGCGCTGGCGAAGGTTGTGGTGGAAGATTTGGCACCCGACCCGACAATGCTGGTAACTCCCGCGTTCATTGACCAGGCGTGCGAGGTGCTGATCCAGCGGCAGGACACCCACCTCGATAGCTTGGCCGAGCGGCTGCGCGAGCCGCGAGTGCGGGCGATCATCGAACCCATCCTTGCCGGAACGGTGCCTGCCGACCTACCTGTTGACGACGTGCAATTTGTCCGAGATCTCGGGCTCGTACGACAGGATGCACATGCCGGATTGGTCATCGCCAACCCGATCTACGCAGCCATCATTGCCCGCAGTCTCACCACGACGACCCGTGCGTTGCGCACAACAACCGAGGATGCAACGACGCCAAGTGGTCGCCAGATAAGCGTGATTCGTGCGTAGAAATATCACGTAGGGATGGCCTTGCTCTCTGCGCATCTCACCAGTAGTTGGCGATTCAGAACGGCGCTGAAGCGCCCACTACGAGCCTCACGCATGGCTCGTAGTGGGCGCTTCAGCGCACCGCTCCGTCCAGAGTACCTTGAAGGTGTAGTAAACACCGTCTGACGACACCCACTCCGTTTGCCCCTGTACGAACCCAAGGCAGTACCAACTCATTCAGTTGCTGCGTATACAACTTTGCATCTTCACGGGTGATAGGGTGATTGAAGTCCTGTATTCCCTGCGAAAGCCGCTTCAGCGACCTTCGCACTTGATGGCAGCTCGCCCGTTTACGGGCCGGGCTTATGACGTTACAACAGCACTGCACGGCAGACAGATCGAGGGTACCGGCGTGCAAGGTGAATGGTATACTGGCGCAACACCCTAACTTGCCTACCGTGCTTACTACGCCACTCAGTCCTGTAGGAGCAAGCTGATGAACTTCCTTCGCCAAGTACGCAACCCGACCGTATTGCCCCCGGAACCGTCAGTCCCTCTAGTCCCTATAGCCCGCGACCCTGGCGACACCAATGGAGAATATCCCGGTTCTCTCGATGTCTGGAGCGAATTGCTCGATCTGAGCGATCTGGAACCGACAGAAATCGCTGGCATGGCACAACGATCAGTCCAGTATATGCGCGATAAACTCAACGCGCTGCTCGATATCCGTGACGGTCAACCTTCTGACTTCAACATTAGGCAGTGTACTGACCGCAAGGGGCAACCCTATCTCGTGGTGCGATGGCATGAACTATGTGGCGAAATCGGAGCGCGACCACTCGGACGCTGCCTGGAACTCTTCGGCATTCTAACAGGAACCGAAACCTCGTGCCTTGTCTTCCATACAGATTTCCGTCTGCGTACCTCTGACAAACACGAGAGGGAGAAAATGCTTTTCGCGCTTGTCCGCAGAATTACCCAACGCTGTGATCTAAACAGCTTCCACTCAATCCTGAAGTACACCCTTGATCAGCTTGCCGAGGCGATTGATGAGCAACGGATCGTCTAAACCGCTGTTTGGTGCAACCTTAACGGAACCAAGCCACCTCCTGGGTGGACAACACGCCCACCACTGCTTTTTCGCCGCCACGATTGAGAGTATCCCAGATCTTGCCTCATATCCAGAGTTCGAGCATGTCGATCTGCTGGATCAGCTACGGCGTGTCCTCGACACCCAGCGCCTCCTGTTGATCAGCCTTGCCCAGCAGCAGCTACAGCCCGACTGTGCCCGTGCGCTTGACCTACGCTACATCTTTCAGCCTGAGCGTGCCGGTCGGCGTCTGACTATCGCCTTGCTTGGTAAAGGGGTTGCTCTTACCGCTGAAAAGGCAGAAGCAGAGGCTCATTTACTCTGGCTTGATAGTGTGGCTCTCTTTCCGCGCCACCTCTACCGCAGTGGGCTGGTGCCGGTGCGCGACCCGCAGATCCTTGAGCAGATCCGTTGCCCGATCAAAGCAGGGCAGCGCATCGTCGCCATCCAGAAGCGGGTTGAACAGACCCATCTGCTGCGGCTTTCCGGCACTCACCCGGTAGCCTACCCGCTGCGATGGGGGCTCAGCCCAATGCGTGAACTCTGCAAGACGATGCTCCAGGCCAAGCAGCCCTGCGTGTTGAGTAGTGCGCTGGCACCAGCAACGCTTGAGCGAACAGAGCGTCAGGCACTCAATACCATCGCGGGGCGGTTGCGCCGGGTGGGTGAGGGCCGCGAGCGTTCGCGCCGTATGGGTATGAGCTCGATCCTGAGCAATGCTTCCAACCAGGCCCAACTCTCAAATCAGGGCGGCCAAGAGCGCGAACTTTTTTTGCCAGATCCGCAGGCCCAACTCAACGGCGAGATTTACGAACAATCACTGCGCCAGCTTGACCACGCGCTCCTCTGGCGCTGCTATATTGTTAGCCAGGGGGAAATGCCTCGCAGTGTCTCTGGGGCCTTTGTCGCTGAGATTGTGGGGGCAAGCCACGCGACAGCGGCAAGCAGCGAGTCCGCGCCACCGATCTATCTGCCGAAAGAGGAGCAACTCATAGGTGATGAACGCCGCCGTGCACTCAGCAATCTCGACTGGCTAGAGTTTGCGCCGCACGCTCAGGGTTGGGCGGGACAAGATGCTGGTGAACTGACCACAGCGTACAGCCAACTCGTCAGACTACCCACGTTGCTTGATGTCCAGGAGGCGAGTTGTGTCTTTAAGCTGCCCTGTCTACCGACCCGCGATGAGATCGGCGTCCCACTTCACTCGGGAGCCTTTGTCAGTCTGGCCCCGCCGACGGTCAACGGGCCAGCCCTGTCGCTTGGCAAAGGCGACGACCAGACAGTCTGGACAGTTGCGCTTGATGATTTGACTCGCCACACACTGGTCGCTGGCACCACAGGCAGCGGCAAAACCACCACCTGTCTGAACATCCTCGAAAGCCTATTGCGTGCCACACCGCCGATTCCCTTCCTGGTGATTGAACCAGTGAATGCCGAGCATAACGATTATCGGGCATTGCTCACACTTCCCGGTACGCCGCGTATCAACTTGTTCACCCTTGGCGATGAGCAGGTCTCGCCCTTCCGGCTCAATCCCTTCGCGATAGCGCAGGGGATCACAGCAGGCGAGCATATCGCCGCGCTGATGACATGCTTCAAGGCGGCGCTACCGATGTGGGAGCCGCTGCCGCGCATCTTTCTCAAGGCGCTGCGCCGCACCTATTATCGGGCGGGCTGGGGGCCAAGCCAGAAGGCGAATGGCTCTGCAGATCCGCCCTTCCCCACGATCTATGACTTCTATGCCGAACTCTGCCGCGTCGTTGACGACGAGATCGAGCATAGTGGTGAGGTGCGCGACAACATCCGTGGCGCAACCAAGCTACGCATCGAAGCGCTGATCGAGAGTAGCTGCGGGCGCATCCTGGCGACCCGCGAGTCGCTGCCCGTAAAAGTGTGGCTAGAGCAACCGACCATTTTGGAGCTACGGCACATCGGTGATGACGAAGACCGGGCACTGATGTCGGCCTTTATCCTACTGGCCCTGCGCGAACACTGCGAGCATGCCCGACCTCGCCAAGGAGGGCTACAGCACATCACCTTGGTTGAAGAGGCTCACCGTCTGCTCGGCCAAGCGCCCGAAGGGGCCAGCCCCGAGGTGAGCAATGTCAAAGGCCAAGCGGCAGCGGCCTTTGCCCACATGTTGGCCGAAACTCGCAAGTATGGCGAAGGTCTTATCATCGCCGAACAGTTGCCCACCAAACTCGTCCCCGATGTGCTAGGCAACACGGGGCTAAAGCTCATGCACCGCCTGACCGCCAAAGAAGATCGCGAAGTGATGGGGCGAGCCATGCGCTTCACGCCCTTTCAAGAGGATCACGTCGCGGGGCTGTCGCAAGGCCAAGCGGCCCTTTACGCGACCGCAATGGAAGCGCCGGTGCTCATCACGATTGAGGGTGCCCACTGGGATCATCTGCGGCGCATTGCGCCCACCGACGCCGATGTGTCCAAGCAGATGCAGCCACTCTATGTGGCAAACCCTACCCTCCTGTACCCCTTTCATGACTGTGAACTTTGCCCACGACCCTGCCAATGCCGTGATGACGGCGAAGCCCTCGCCGCCGACCGCTCACGAGGCTACGAGGCGGCTGTAAAGGTACTCTTGGACGCCTTTGACGATGATGATGATGACGTATCCTTCTTCGGGAAGTTAGTGGCATGTAGTGAGCAACAAGTTAAGCGGGTGTCGCACGGAACCACACGCGAGGGCATTGCTTACTGTACCTTCTTGCACCTGAAGGCACGCAGCACACTCTTTCGTGACTTTAATGGCATACACTGGAGTAAGAAGTTCCGCAAGGTTCAACACGAGCGAGGAAGCATATGACCAGTGACCAGAAGCGTCAGACTGATCGGTCGCTTGATCCTAGTGATGTAAGCAAGTCCCGTCGTGCTGCCGAACGCTTAGAGCAAAAGCTAAAAAAAGAGTTCAGCGCTGAAGACTGGTTTCCGCATACCCGCGAAAAGCTTGCCAAGCTATACGGTGACTATAAAGATCGTGGAACCCCTGTAGACAAACAGACGGGCGTTCTGAGAATCCCAGGTTACCCCAAGATCGAGTTCCACCGAAATGGCGATGTCTTTGGCTCGTACAAGGATCTAGGGAAGTATCTAACCGATCCCAAGGAGCATGGAGACACGCTTCGTCGTAAGGCTGGGGGTGAAGAAATCGGCTTTGAGGTACACCATTTGCTTGAGGATAGTTTCATGAAACACTTTGGCTTTAGCAAGGACGAAGGATTGTGTGTCGCGATCTACTACCACGATCATCATGAAGTCGTTCACGGCAAAAGTCCCGAAACCGACAAGAACCTTCTCAATTCCGATCTGCTGCCCAAATACGTGAACCATATCCAAGATGTGGTAGAAGTCCATGTTGCTCACTACAATGAACTCGGGCGTCCGGAGTGGAGCGAACAGATCCTGGCGTTTGTGCGCGAGCATAGTGAGCGGATCATCGAAGCCTACAAGTCAGGGAAGGTGCCGGGGGCCACGTCAGACGATATCGAGCAGGCCAAGCGCTTTTTACGCGGAATTTGATAGTAATATTTAAGATCAATTTATCATTTATACGACAGTGAATATGATACTTCAAGCTGCTATCTGCAATTCCCCTCAAAAAAGAGCCTAGCGCACGGCAAACATAACGATGACTGGCGGCTATCGCACCTTGATGATTTGTTCACTCGCCAGCACCTGCTCGCCATGTAAATCTTGGCATTGCTTTGGTAGGAGCCAGTGGCGTTCAGTTCGTCCAAGCTCATCGGCGGAGGGAAGGGTGCGTAGGTCATGTTAATCAGCGGCATTTCCGCACCGGGTAGTAATCGCCCGACTACCGTGATTTGCTCACCAACCTGCCCTGTTTGCACAAATTAGGATGAGGCCGGCATTTCTGTCGGCCTCATCTTCCATGATGCTTACTGTGCTGTCCAGTGTACACTATACGAGTAGGTTGCTTCACTGCGGTAGGCGAACGCAGTTATAACGACAAACTTCGCTGACTGTCCTGGCTTTAAGTTACGTGTGGCGACAGGCGCGCTCTGACGATCAAAGATCGTCTCTGAGCCAGCCACAAAGCCATTGAGCGTAATCTCCACCTGTACGTCATAGGCCGTTTGCATGCCGATGTTCATCACCGTGCCTGACCAGTACTTCTTACCGTCATTGCCAAGTTTTTGTGTGATTTTTGAAACAATGACTGGGAGGGGATTAGGGTTCGGCTGGAGGCGTACCTCATCCTCGGGCGCGATTTTGATCCAGTCTTTGTACACCCAGCCGGTGAAGCTAGTACCACCGGTCGACTCGCCCTGCACCTGATACCACTGGCCACCCCGATAAAGTACGTCAACAGTGGTGCCGGGGTCTGCACTAATGACCTCTTTTCCCTCGGCCTCATTGGGGATGTTTAAGACACGGATAGTACGCATGATCCGTCCCGGTACGGTTTCGCCCTCCGGCAGCAGGGGGATGGCGGTCGGTTCTGGCACTGCCGTCGGCTCCGGCACCGCTGTTGGCTCCGGTGTTGCGGTCGGTTCTGGTTCCGCTGTTGGCGCTTCTGTCGCCGTTGGCTCCAGGGTTGCCGCGACGGTGGGCGATGCTGGCTCCGGGGTGGCGGTTACGATGACGACCTGGGTGTGGATCGCAACAACTTCGCGGGTGACTTCTTGCTTCACGACGCGGGTGACTTCAACGGGGGCTTGGGCGGCGGGCTGTGCGCTGCAGCCGGTGAGGGTGAGGAACAGGGCGAGGGCGAGGAGCGAGCGGGACATGACGGCCTCCTGGATCGTGATGGCTGGGTGTAGGCTCCGATGCGCAAACGAAGAAGCGCGTCGATCTCTACGATAAGAGTTAGTGTAGTGAGAGAAAGGCACCAAAACACACCAGGAATAATTTTTATATGAGATCCTGCGTAAGATCACTCAGATCACCGTAATCGTAAGGAGGGCGTTTCTGCACCGTCAGCACATCAATGACGT
>CAIXLU010000273.1 GCA_903920315.1 uncultured Oscillochloris sp. | reverse complement strand
TCATCGGGATGAGCGAAAGTCTCGATCAAGAGTTGCGGCGCTGGCGTCGGCAGGTGCGCAAGGGGACGGATGAGATTGATCTTTCTCGCGCCGCACAGCTCAAGGCACGTATTGCGTGGGAGTTTCGCCGTCAGCTCGTCGGCATGGCCCCATCTAACAGCGATGAGGTCGCTCTGCGGAAGCTCTGCCAGCAGATCCAGGACGGCAAGGTGCAGGTGCGGCTCCATTTGAGCTATGAGCTGCACGCAAAACTCTATCTGGCCTTCCGCAACGACCCCGACAATCCGGTTACGGCCTATCTTGGCTCCAGCAATCTGACAATGTCCGGCCTACGCGCCCAGGGCGAGCTGAATACCAAGATTACCGACGACCTGGATACCGAGAAGCTGGATGTATGGTTCGATGAGCGCTGGAACGATGAGCATTCCTATCCTATCTCTGATGAGATTGTCGCGGCGCTGACGGAGAGCTGGGCGGGTGCGGAGCGCCACCCCTATCACATCTACCTTAAGATGGCCTACCACCTCGCGGAGGAGGCCCGCGCCGGGCTGAATGAGTTCTCTCTCCCCCACGATTTTCGCGGCAGGCTCTTCCCCTTCCAGGAAGCTGCGGTCAAGATTGCCGCCCGTCATCTCAATGAGCGCGGCGGCGTGCTGCTTGGTGATGTGGTTGGTCTCGGTAAGACCATGATGGCCAGTGTTCTCATCCGTATCTTCCGCGATGACTTCAATCTGCGGCCGGTGATTGTCTGCCCCAAGAACCTCGTGCCGATGTGGGCGCAGTACAACGAGACGTGGGATCTGGGCGCGAAGATCATTCCCTTTAGCATGGCCCATAAGGAGTTCCCGCTTCTGCCCGCTCGCTATAAGCTGATCGTCATTGATGAATCGCACACGCTCCGTAACCCCGAGGGCCAGCGTTACAAGGCCATCGCCGATTACGTCCACGCCTTTGGCGAGAAGGAGTGCAAGGTCGTCCTGCTCTCGGCCACACCCTACAATAAGTCCTACCTCGATCTCAGTGCCCAGCTCCGGCTCTTCGTGCCGGATGACCGCGACCTGGGGGTGCGCCCCGATGTCTATCTGCGAGCGGGCGGTGAGGATGAGTTGCTGCGCGCCCAGGTGCAACCACGCACCCTGCGCGCCTTTGAATTCAGCTCCCACGCCGATGATTGGCGCGAGCTGATGCGCCGGTTTATGGTGCGCCGCACGCGCTCGTTTATCAAACAGCATTACGCCACGTTTGACCCAGCCCGCAATCGCTATTACCTGGAGTTGGCGGACACGACGCGGTTCTTCTTCCCCGACCGCGTACCACGCACGGTTTCGGTGGTCACGACGGATGCGGACGACCCGTACCGTAAACTGTATGATACGCCCGTTGTAGAGGCCATTGGCAATCTGACCTTGCCTCGCTATGGTTTGGCCAACTACCTGAAGACGAACGCGCCACAGATGGCCTCGCCAACGGAGATCCCGCTGCTCAGTAATCTTTCCCGTGCGGGCAAGCGGTTGATGGGCTTCTGTCGCACCAATCTCTTCAAGCGACTCGAGTCGGGCGGCGCGGTTTTTCTCCAGTCGCTCGACCGACATATCCTGCGCAATGCGATTGTGCTGCACGCCATCACCACGGGCCTGCCGATTCCCATTGGCGCTCAGACGGCGGATCTGCTTAGTCAGGAGAGCGATGAGGATGCGGATGGCGCGCATGTTCAGGAGGGTTCTGCCGAAGAGGAGGCGACGAGTACCGCTACGATAGCACCGGCTGCGGACAGATACTCGTATAGCGCCGAAGCATATCAGCGGCGGGCGGCGCACCTCTACACCCAGTACGCTGGCCCACTGAAGAGTCGCTTCCGTTGGATCGCGCCCAGCCTCTTCACGCCCACACTAAAAACGGATGTGCGGGCCGATAATGATGCGCTGCGGGCCATTCTCCAGTCCCACGGCACATGGAACCCGGCCACTGACATGAAGCTGGCAAGACTGATTGAT
Organism: uncultured Oscillochloris sp.; assembly: GCA_903920315.1. Classification (GTDB taxonomy): domain Bacteria; phylum Chloroflexota; class Chloroflexia; order Chloroflexales; family Chloroflexaceae; genus Oscillochloris. Next base: position 3,031 of record CAIXLU010000273.1, on the reverse strand, counting down.
CTGGTGCGAAGCCTTGACGGCAAGAAGGTGCTGATCTTCACCCAGTTCGCCGATACGGTGGACTATCTGGTGACGCAGCTCCAGGCGGCGGGTATCGCACGGGTCGCGGGTGTCACCGGCCAGTCTGAGAATCCGACCGAACTGGCGCATCGCTTCAGTCCCGTGTCCAACATGGTGACCAGTACAATCCTCCTCGATAACCCGATCAGTGTGTTGGTCGCCACCGATGTACTCAGCGAGGGCCAAAACCTCCAGGACTGCGACCAGGTGGTGAATTTTGATCTGCCCTGGGCGATCATCCGCCTCATCCAGCGCGCCGGGCGCGTGGATCGCATTGGCCAGATTTCCGATACCGTCACCTGCTACACGTTTCTTCCCGCCGATGGCATTGAGGCCATTATCCGGCTGCGTGCCCGCGTGCGCCAGCGCCTCCAGGAGAACGGCGAGGTGGTAGGCACCGATGAGCAGTTCTTTGAGGAAGGCGACCAGCAGCAGGAACAGCGATTGCTCCAGAACCTCTACACCGAGACCGCCGGTGCCCTCGACGACGACGAAGACCGTGAGGTTGACCTGGCATCCTACGCCTATCAGATCTGGCGCAACGCGACGGCGGCGAACCCTGGGCTGAAGAAGATCATCGAAGACATGCCGAGCGTGGTCTATAGCGCCCGTCGTCTCACCGACCCGACGGCCGTGATGAAGAGTCTGCCCTTCCAGGCACCCACGGGCGTGCTGGTCTACCTGAAATCGCCGAGTGGCACCGACTCGCTCACCTGGATTGATACGCACGGCACGAGCGTCACCCAATCGCAGTATGCCATCCTGCGGGCAGCCGAGTGTACCCTGGCAACAGACCCCGCCCCGCGTGCCGACAATCATCACGATCTCGTGCGCACGGCGTTCGACATGGTGGAAGAGCGTGAAGCCCTCGGTGGCGGTTTAGGTAGCCCACGCGGTGCACGCTACCGCCTCTACGACAAACTGACCGCTTACCGCGACTATCAGGCCGCCAAGGAGCCGCTCTTCCTGAGCGCCGAACTGGAGCGCACGATTAACGACATCTACCGTTATCCGCTACGCCAGGCTGCCGCCGACGCGATGAATCGCCAACTTCGCAGCGGTGCCAGCGCCGAGCAACTCGCCGATCTCGCCAAAGCCCTGCGCGACGAGAACAAACTCTGCTTTATCCAGGATAGCGCCGACGATCTGCCCGATGAGCCGCAGATCGTCTGCTCATTGGGGTTGGTTTAAGGGAATCTCGTTTCAACGCAAAGGCGCGAAGAGGCGAAGACGCGAAGATTCTTTTTGATTCTTTGCGTCTTTGCGCCTCTGCGCCTTTGCGTTAAAAAAAGATCTCGTTTCAACGCAAAGACGCGAAGAGGCAAAGACGCGAAGATTTTTTGCGCCTCTGCGCCTTTGCGTCAAACGCGATCCCTGGTTGACTTGCCTTCTTACAATCACAGTGTATACTTTACATATATACTTTATCATCTGGGAGGCCACGATGGACAGTGCAAAGCTCTTTCAGAATGGCAAAAGTCAAGCGGTACGACTCCCCAAGGAGTATCGCTTTCGCGGTGCCAAGGTCTATATCAAGCGGATGGGCAATGCCGTCATTCTTATTCCAGAGCATGATTCATGGCAAACCATGATTGACAGTCTTGCGCTTTTTTCTGATGATTTTATGGATGATCGTATCCAGCCACCGATTGACGAACGAGAAAGCGCATTTGAATAGGATGCTATCGGTGCGTGTGAGGAGATACCATGCGCTACATGCTGGATACCAATATCTGTATTGCTCTCATTCGCAAAAAACCACCGACCGTACTTGCCCATATCACAAAGCATTCGATTACCGACATTGCCCTATCATCCATCACGATTGCGGAACTTCAGTTTGGCGTCAGCAAAAGCACCGTACCACACCAAAATCAACAGGCTCTCGATCACTTCCTCCTTCCATTCACCTTTCTCGATTTTGACCATACCGCGACATCCGTATATGGGACGATCCGTGCTTTTTTAGAAGCACAAGGAACGCCGATAGGTGCCCTTGACACGTTGATTGCTGCCCAAGCAATCGCATACGATCTTATTCTTGTTACGAACAATACACGTGAATTTATGCGCGTTCCCAACCTTGTTCTGGAAGATTGGACACAACCGGAACCATGGACGCCGTCCAGATAGCCCACTTTGCGTCTTTGCTCCTCTGCGCCTTTGCGTTAAAAAAAGATCGCGTTTCAACGCAAAGACACGAAGAGGCAAAGACGCGAAGATTCTTTTTGATTCTTTGTGCCTCTGTGTCAACCCAAAAAACCTCTTTGCGTCTTTGCTCCTCTGCGCCTTTGCGTTAAAAAAAGATCTCGTTGTAACGCAAAGACACGAAGAGGCAAAGACGCGGAGATTCTTTTTGCGCCTTTGCGCCCTTGCCCCTTTGCGTTAAACCGATCATCCCAAGGAATCTAATATGCCGGTCAATCTCAAGAACCTCCGCGCCGCTATCCACGACTTCGCCTGGGATAAGGTCTTCCGCGCTTCCCTGAAGTGGACGAAGCCGACCGATAATCTGCGTGTTGAGGTGGTTGATACCCAGCAGTACACGCTCACGCCCATTGCTGACACGGGCGGTATGCAGGTGTATGTGGTGCGCAGTGCCGAGGGGACGCTGCCACCACGCCCGACCCGGAACAAAATCGAGACTCGGCTGCGGCGTACTCAGGTTGAGCATCTGCTTATTTTTGAGGATGCGGCCCAGCAGGTCGCGGTTATCCAGTGGGTGAAGCGTGGTCAGCAGGGACGGCGCGTGCGCGAGTTTACCTACCGGCGCGGCGATAGCGGCGAGGCACTTATTCAGAAGCTCCAGGGCATTGCCTTCGAGATTGGTGATTTTGATCCGCAGGGCCGCATTGAGATCTCGAAGGTCACGGCCCGCGTCTCCAAAAATCTCGATGTCGAAGGCGTCACCAAGAAGTTCTACGAAGAATTCAAGCGCCAGCGTGAGGAGTTCCAGACGTTTCTCGCCGGT
>CAIXLU010000272.1 GCA_903920315.1 uncultured Oscillochloris sp. | reverse complement strand
GTGACTGGAGTTCAGACGTGTGCTCTTCCGATCTTCTTAGAAGCTGTCTGAAAAGGTCACATATCCCGCGATCCCCCCTCCCCAGCCCTCCCCCGATGGGGGAGGGAGCCGACTCCTCCCCCCATCGGGGGGAGGTTGGGAGGGGGGCGGTGACCTTCTCAGACAGCTTCTTACAATTTAGCTCGCCGACTGCTCTGCGTGCGGGTAAGGATATCCTGATAAACCCGGTTCTCAAAATTCTCAACCATCTTGCCCGCGCCACGGGCCACGCACGAGAGCGGGTCTTCGGCCACATGGACAGGCATGCGCGTCTCGGCGGCGATGCGCTTATCGAGGCCGTGGAGCAGCGAGCCGCCGCCGGCCAACGTAATCCCGTGTTCCATCACATCGGCCACCAGTTCCGGCGGGGTCTCCTCCAGCGCAGCGCGCACCTCAGCGACAATCGCATTGATCGGGCCGGCGATACCTTCGCGGATTTCGACGCTGCTCACCTCCACGGCTTTTGGCAGCCCAGTGAGCAGATCGCGCCCGCGCAGCACCACCTTAATTTCCTCTTCAAGCGGGTAGGCTGAGCCAGCGGCGATCTTCGCCTTCTCGGCCATACGCTCGCCGATCAGCAGGTTATACTCGCGGCGGGCGAACTGGATGATCGCCTCATCAATCTCGTCACCTGCCGTGCGAATCGAGTGATTGATCACGATCCCGCCAAGGGAGATCACCGCCACCTCGGTCGTCCCGCCGCCAATATCCACGATCATCGAGCCCATCGGCTCCTCAACCGGCAGACCAGCCCCGATGGCGGCGGCCATGGGTTCCTCAACCACATAGGCTTCACGCGCCTTCGCGTTCAGGGTCGCATCACGGGCGGCGCGCTTCTCCACCTCGGTGACACCCGAGGGCACACCGACAATCACACGCGGGCGCGGGTCCATCAGCCGCACGGACGAGTAGGTGTGGGCCTTCCGAATAAAATAGGCTAGCATCTTCTCGACCACATCAAAATCGGCGATCACACCATCTTTCAGCGGGCGCACCGCAATAATGTTTGCCGGCGTCTTCCCGACCATCGCCTTGGCCTCGGCTCCTACCGCGTGAACCTTTTTCGTCTTGCGGTCAATTGCGACAACAGATGGCTCGCTGATGACAATCCCTTTACCACGCACATGGACAAGAGTGTTGGCAGTGCCTAGGTCGATCCCGAGATCGCGGCTGAAGGCACCAAACAGCGAGTTTATTGGGTTAAAGCCCACAGATATGCTCCAATGGGGTGAAATACAATGGATTGTGTAATAGCAGGGTAGACACGTCTTATACAGCTTATTGCGGCGCTGCAATGCGCAGGTGTGGTAGATCCACACCTGACAGGGCTCATCACAGAAGTACCGTCATGATTGATGATCAGCATGGGATTATAGCATAGCTACCATGAGCCGTGGCGGGAGGGCTACGAGTGGCGACTGATAAACAACTGATACCTGAGATTTGACTTTTACTAGGCTTTATGCGACAATGGCGCAGTCGTGAACTGTCACGGCATTACGTGAATGCGCGGGCAACAGCCGTGTTATGTCGGTTCCTTTCGGCACTGGTCGGACAAAACACCACATTGAATCACGGCGCTGCTGCTAGTGCTTCTGGCTCGTTACGAGTTGGAAGATTTTTATTCTTGTGAGCACGTTGCTACTGCGCCCAGTTTATCCTTTTACCGCCATTGTCGGCCAAGAGCGGCTTAAGCGTGCGCTCATCCTCAATGCGGTCAACTCACGGGTTGGCGGCGTTCTCATTCGCGGCGAGAAGGGTACGGCCAAATCCACGGCGGTACGCGGTCTCGCTCGCCTGCTTCCCTCTATTACTGTTGTCACCGATTGCCCCTACAGTTGCCTCCCTGATCATCCGGCTGGGCTCTGCACACACTGCAAATCCCGCAGCGTTGGCGTCGAACTGCCAACGTTTGATCGGTCAACTCGCCTCGTCGAGTTGCCGGTGTCGGCATCTGAAGATCGGGTCGTCGGGTCGCTTGACCTTGAACACGCCATCACCGAGGGGATGCGCCGCTTTGAGCCAGGTCTGCTGGCCCAGGTGAACCGTGGATTGCTCTATGTTGATGAGGTGAATCTGCTTGACGATCACCTTGTGGACATTTTGCTCGATGCTGCCGCAATGGGCGTGAATACGGTTGAGCGCGAGGGCGTGAGCATCTCGCACCCGTCCCGATTTATCCTGGTTGGCACCATGAACCCCGAGGAGGGTGAACTGCGCCCGCAATTGCTCGACCGCTTCGGCCTCGCCGTCGAGGTGGTTGGTCTCGCGGATGTGCCTTCGCGGGTGGCGGTGATCGAGCGGCGTATGGCCTACGAAGCTGATCCGCAGAGCTTCATGGCGCAGTGGCAGCGCAGCGAGAGCGATCTCGCCAACCGGATCGCGGTAGCTCGCGATTTGCTGACCAAGGTGCGGATCGAGACGCCTGATATGGCTGCTGTGGCGGGGCTCTGTCTTGAGCTTGGTGTTGATGGCCACCGTGCCGACCTGACGATTCTGGAGACGGCGCGCACCCACGCGGCGTGGAGCGGTCGGCTTACGCTGAGCGCGGAAGATATTCGTCTGGCCGCCGAACTGGCCTTGCCCCACCGTATGCGCCGCCAGCCCTTCGCCGAGATCAAGGTGGACGAGCAGCGCATCGCTCAGATCCTTGAGCGCAACGGCAAGATCGCCGAGGATATGTCGGGCGACAGTGTAAAAAAAAAATCTGAGGTAGGTGAAAAAACGGAGGGTGGCGAGGGCGGCAACGATAACGACAATACTTCCGGGGGCGGCGGCATCTCCCCACTGGGAAGTGCTGCCAGCAGCGAGAACCAGGAGTCTGGCGACAAGAACACCGGGGGCAAACAGATTGATGCCGACCAGATGTTCCGTACCCGCCGCCTGGAGAGTTCCGCCGACCGTATGCAGCGCCGCTCGCCCGGCAAACGTTCGCGCACCCGCACCACACGGAAGCAGGGCCGCTATATTACCAGCCAGATTGTCCCACGGGTCACGGATCTGGCCCTTGACGCAACGCTACGTGAGGCCGCGATCTACCAGCGCAAACGTCGTAACGAACTGGTGCATCAGCCGCACGATCCCCACCGCCGTAGGCCAAAGGTGCTGATCATGCGGGGCGACCTGCGCCAGAAGGTGCGGGTGCGCCGCACCCGTAACGCCGTCTGCTTTGTGGTAGATGCGAGCTGGAGCATGGCTGCAGAGGAGCGCATGCAGGCCACCAAGGCCGCCGTCCTTTCCTTGCTGCGCGACGCCTACCAGCGCCGCGATCAGGTGGGACTGGTGAGCTTCCAGCGCGACTATGCGCGGGTGCTGCTGCCGCTCACCAATAGTGTTGAACTGGCGCAACGTCGGCTTCTGACAATGCCGACAGGCGGGAAGACTCCTCTGGCACGCGGGATGCTCACCGCCTATGAACTGCTGGAGAGGGCGCGTCGCCAGGATAAAGAGATTGTCCCACTGATGGTGCTGCTCACCGATGGACAGGCAAATGTCGCCATCGGCAACGCACCACCACAGCAAGAAGCATATGCAATCGCCGATCTGATCGCCGCGCGCAATATACGCGCCATTGTGATCGATACCGAGCACCCGAACTTCGAGCGGGGGCTGTCACGGCGGCTGTCCGAACACCTTCAGGGGCGCTACTATCGGCTCGAGGATTTGCACGATGACGGCCTAGTGCAGGCCGTTCGTCGGCAGATGCAGATGTAACAGGAACAGGCAGGCTTGTCCATCAACGTAGGAGGGATCCAGGAAATGACCGATCAGGTACGTAGGGAAGATGTCGCTGAGAGCGAGCTGCTTGACACGCTGCTCGACGCAGCTGACGCTCCGGCGGCTCAGGCCGATGCCACTACGCCGGAGTCCGCGGCGGAGGAGGCTACGGCACAGCCTACCCCTGAGACTGAGGCTCAGGCACCCGCCGTTGTGGCGGAGCCGGAGGCGTCGGACGTTTCGGAGGCTGTCACCGAGGCGGAGGGGGAGGGAGCAGAGGCTCCCGAGGGTGCCAGTTTTACGCCAGTCGCTGATGAGGGTGGGCGTCCACGTCGCCTGAAGGATCTTCAGTCCGGCATGGAGCTCGATGGAAGGGTTACGTCAATCGCGCTCTATGGGATCTTCGTTGATGTTGGCGTAGGTCGTGATGGCCTCGTTCACATTTCGGAGATGAGCGACACCCGGATTGATACACCGTCGGATCTGGTACAGATCGGCGATACGGTGACGGTGCGGGTGAAGAGCATTGATCCTGACGCACGCCGGATTAGCCTCACGATGCGCTCGCCAGAGCGCAACGAGGGCGGGCGCAGCCGCAGCCGGCCTAAGCGGGCTGAGGTAGACAAGGATCGGATCACATCCCTGAAGGTGGGCGATGTGGTCGAGGGGACGATCACCGGCTTCGCGCCCTTTGGTGCCTTCGCCGACATCGGTGTGGGTAAGGATGGACTCATCCACGTCTCTGAACTGGCCGAGGGCCGGGTCGAGAAGCCTGAGGATGCCGTGAAAGTCGGCGAGCAGTTTAACTTCAAGATCCTTGAGATTGACCCGGAGGGTACCCGGATCAGCCTGAGCCTGCGCCGTGCGATGCGTACCCAGCGCATGCAGGGGCTTGAGCCCGGCCAGGTACTCGACGGAACCGTGAGCGGACTGGCCCCCTTCGGAGCCTTTGTGGACATCGGCGTCGGTCGCGATGGCCTCGTCCACATCTCGGCCCTCTCGTCGAGCCGTGTGGGTAAGGTCGAGGATGTCGTCAAGGTTGGCGATAAGGTCACGGTCAGGGTGATCGAGGTTGATCAGCAAAGCAAGCGGATTAGCCTGACGATGCGCCTTGACGACCCGGAGCCCACCGGGAACTACGAGGAAGAGACTCCCAGCCAGGTCATCCCGCGCACTGGCCCTGGCGCGGCACCACGCTTCGCTGCCGCTGCCGCTGCCGCCCGCGAGGGGCGCAGTGGGGGCGAGCGCAATGATCGTGGCGACCGCAATCGGGATCGCCGTCGTACCTCGTCTCAGCCCGCTGTGCCGGAAACCTACAGCACGGAGGAAGTGGCCGAGGAGTTTGTTGGCGATGCGACCCTTGCGGATCTCCTGAGCAAGTATGGCAGCCCCGCGAACGTTCGGCGCGATCGTAAGAAGGATCGCGTTGATGTTGAGGAGGAAGTTGAGGAGACGGAGGGCGGCGACCGTCGTCAGCGTGACGCGATCCGACGCACGCTCCAGCAGGTTGGGCGCGACGAGTAGCCCACTGCGCGTTAAGGAAGTGATTCATGGGGGCGGCGTTGCCGCCTCCATGTGTTTTTTATGCCCGAGCGCTGCCTATCATTTGACACTGTGAGAGCGCGACAGGTATAATGGCGCGAGTTTGCCTACAAAGCATGAATTGAAGCGCGTCTATTGCGCGCACGAGGAGCTTTAATCTAGCCTTTGTAAAATACACACGGGTGTACTATAATACTCACAATAATCACAAGCGGGATGTTCGATAACCACGATCTTTCAGTTCGTGACCAATCGATCGAGTGTGTCAGTGCCAAACTAGCCGTCTCGGTGGTGGCTACGTCGAGACGTAAAACCGGCCTGTGGACTGGCGGTAAGACCATCCTCGAAATGGCACGCTGGGGTGAAGCAGGAATTTCTAGCGCGTACTTTTGGGTACGTAGAAAGTAGCAGCATACAGATGCCGAAGCGAACCTGGCAGCCGAAGCGGATCCCCCGCCGACGCAAGCACGGATTTTTGTCACGGATGGAGACGAAGGATGGGCGCGAGGTGCTGCGCCGCCGCCGCATGAAGGGCCGCTGGAAGCTGACGGTGAGCGATGAGCGCCGTGGCGTCCGTGGTGGTCATCGCTAGGCATACGGGGGTACAGGATGCGTGCAGGTGTGTGAGTCTCCAATCCTGTACCCTGTCCGGCGTTCTATGAAGCGTACCCACCGGCTGCGTCGGCCCGACCAGTTCCGGCGCGCCCGACGTGACGGTCGCACGTTCTCCACTCCGCTCCTGCTGCTGAATGTTATTGCTGGCCGCCGTATGCGTACCCGTTGCGGGTTTGTGGTCAGTAAGCAGATAGGCATCGCGGTGCGGCGTAATCGGGCCAAGCGTCGCGTCCGCGAGTCTGTCCGGCTTGCCCTCTCTCACATCGCCCCCGGCTACGACCTCGTGTTTATCGTTCGTAGCTCAGAGATTATCAACGTCCCATTTGCGGCAATCCAGGATGCTGTCGAGGGGTTGCTGCGCCGAGCTCAGATCTGGCGATCTGCCCCGGCTCCCGATACGTCAGTAGAATCTTCTGGGGAGCCGCCAATTCCCAGCGATCAGCACTAGAGGCTTCGACTATGGGTGGAATCTGGTCCCTATTTGTTGGCCTGCTTGAGCAGATATTGCTCTGGTTTAGCACGACGACGGGCAGTGTCGGCTTGGGGATTATCATTTTCACGATCTGCGCACGTCTGGTGATTCTTCCGCTGACCCTGACCTCGCTCCGGTCGAGCCGTAAGATGCAGCAGATCCAGCCGCTGATCAAGGATCTTCAGCGCAAGCATGGGAAGGATCAGCAGAAGCTTCAGGAAGAGACCCTGAAGCTCTACCGCGAGTATAAGATCAACCCGGTTGGTGGCTGTTTGCCGGTGCTGCTCCAACTGCCGATTTTCTTTGGCGTGTACCAGGCGGTCTATCACCTGATGGTGCCTGATCAGCGGGTGAACCTGAGCGCCGCTGCGGCGAAACTGCTTGAAGATCCGAATGTCGCCCATTTGTTCAGTGCTAACTTCCTGGGCCTTTTCAACCTGGGTACGTCGGCTTTTGGCCCTGGCGGGGCCGGCTTCGCCGCGCCGCTCTACTTGGTACTGCCGGTACTCTCGATCTTGCTCCAAGTGATGCAGACGACGATGGCCACTCCGCGTACCCAGGATCCGCAGCAAAAGGCGATGACCCAGGCCATGATGTTTATGCCATTGGTTTTTGGCTACATCGCCTTCACTTTCCCCTCGGGGGCCGTCCTCTACTGGGTGGTGAGCAGCCTTGTGGGAGTGGTGCAACAGTACTTTACCTCTGGCTGGGGTTCGCTGGCGAACTACCTCACATTCCTCCCGCCTGATAGTAAGCCCGGTACTCTTCCCAGCCTCACACCAGCGGTCGTGACATCGGGAGCCAGCGACTCGGGGACTCCGCTGAGTACGGCAGCACAGCGCTCCGATTTTTGGACAGTGATGCGCCCTCTGACGGAGAACGAGCAGGCTGGATCTCAGGAGTCAGGTCCACATGAGGACGCGGTCAACGACATTCCCACTCAGGGCCAACAGCAGGCCACTCCGCGCCGCCCACGGCGTCGGCACTGAGTGAACTGATCCCGTGTAACGTTCGACAACCGTGTGAACGAAAGCCACTGAAGAGACGCAGGATGTTGCGTTCCTCCTGGATTTCCGCACCTGAAGGATTTTTCTATGAAGAGCATCGAGATACGCGCACGTACCGTTGCAGAGGCTGTTGAGCTTGCACTCGCGCAGCTCGGCAAGGATCGCGACGAGGTTGCTATCGCGGTGCTGGATTCGGGTGAATCGGGCGATGAGGCGATGGTTCGGGTGACGGTGGTGGATGATGACGATGAGACGACCGAGTCTCAGGTCGCGGATCCGTCCGACGAATCATCGGGTGATGTTGGTGCAATCGCTCGCAAGGTGCTGGAGGATCTCCTGGAGCGGATGGACATCCACGGCTATGTCACGGCGGTGCTGATACGTGTCCCCGGCCAAAAGGGCACTATCGAGGAGACGGTTACGCTGCACATTGAAGGTGCGGATGAAGAGGCGATGGGGCTGCTGATCGGACGACGTGGCGAGACGCTGCGATCACTCCAGTTCCTGCTGAACCTTCTCGTCAGTCGTCGTGTGCAAAAGTGGCCGCAGGTGGTGGTTGATGTCGGCAACTATCGTCAGCGCCGGCAGGAGTCGCTGGAGGGTCTGGCCCGCCGCATGGCGGAGCGCGTCCGACAGACAGGCCGCCCGATTATGCTGGAGCCAATGGCTGCCTACGAGCGACGTATCGTTCACTTGGCTCTGCGCGAGGATAAGGGCATCTACACCGAAAGTTCTGGCGATGGCGAGAACCGTAAGATTGTGATCTATCCCTCAAAGTAGCCCTGCACCGAGAAGATTTTCACGCCCTGCCGGATGCCCTCTCACAGCCCGACAGCGCCCACAGCCCCTCATCGGCGCTGTGTTGGGCTGTCGGGCTGTCGGGTTATCGGGCGAATAGTAAAGCAGTTTATGATTCCACCGTACCTTGTGATCGGCGACCTGACCCGCGACTTGCTGCCTGCTGGGGGCAGTTCCTCCGGCGGGACGGTGCGCTACGCGGCGACGACGATTGCCCGCCTCGGCGTTGGCGCAGCCGTGCTGACGTCGGGAGATCCCGCACAGCCTCTGGATCTGCCCGCAGGCGTGCAGGCTACTATCGTCCCGGCGCAGGCGCAGTCAACATTTGAAAACCGCTATACCCCCACGGGCAGGGTGCAGTTGCTCCATGCGCTGGGGGCGCGACTCCACTTCACCGATCTGCCCCATGCGTGGCGGGCAGCCCCGATTGTCCATCTTGGCCCGCTAACCGGTGAGTTCGGCCTGGATATGGCCGAGCAATTCCCCGACTCGCTTGTGGGTGTGACGCCGCAGGGCTGGATGCGCGAGTGGGATTCCCCGCTGCCGGCAGTGATCCGGCGGGTGACATGGAAACCCAACCCGACTCAGTTGCGCCATGTTGATGTACTGGTGCTGAGCATTGAGGACGTGGGTGGCGATGAAGATCTCGCGGAGAGCTACGCGCACGATTGTCGTTTGGTAGCGGTAACGCGGGGAGCGCGTGGCTCAACCCTTTATATCAGCGGGAAGCCCCATCAGATTGACGCCTTTCCCGCCGTAGAGCGCGACCCGACAGGTGCCGGCGATGTGTTTGCGGCAGCCCTGCTGCTGCGCCTGCGCGAGACGGGCGATCCAATAGCGGCGGCCACCTTCGCCAGTGCGGTGGCCGCGTGTGCAGTGGAGGGATCGGGAACATCAACAATCCCCACCCGTGCCGAGGCTATGGCGCGGATGGGGTGATGAAGGCGCTGTATTACCGCTCTAGGCGGTAGGGCACGCTGGTGACAACCACGTCCTTGTTGAACATCAGGGCGGCCTTGATGAGCATACCTGTCTGGTTGTGCAGTAGGTGTTCCCACCAGTGGGCAGGCACAAACTCCGGCAGAACCACCGTAAGGACGTGGTCGTTGTAACGTGCGTCAACCTCCTGAATGTAGTTGAACAGCGGGGTGATCAGCGAGCGATAGGGGGATTCAAGCACCACAAGGGGGATATTAAAGCCCCAGTCAATCCATCGCTGCTGGAGCCTTGCGGTCTGGTCAGAGTCAAGGTTGACATACACTGCCATCACGTTATCGGGGGCGATGGACTGGGCGTACTGGAGGGCGGGAAGTACACCACGATGGATTCCGCTAACCAGCACAATCGAGGTGTGGCGACGGAGGGCAATGGGGCGACCGGCTCCTTCCAGGGAAAGTTGGCGGGCCACGCTGCTATAGTGTTTGTTGATACTGTTGAAGAGTACCACCAGCATGGGAATGAGTACCATCACCGCCCAGGCACCGTGGGTAAATTTGGTGACGGCGAGTACCACTAACACTACAGCAGTGAGGATCGTCCCCACGCTGTTGATCACGGCACCCCAGCGCCAGCCCTCTTCCTTGATGTGGAAGTGGTGGCGCACCATGCCCGCTTGCGAAAGCGTAAACGAGATAAACACGCCGATCGCGTAGAGCGGCAGCATCGCGATCTCATTGGCCTGAAAGAGAACCACCAGCAAGGCCGAGAAGACGCCCAAGGCCAGGATGCCGTTCGAGAAGACCAGCCGGTCGCCACGGGAGGAGAACTGACGGGGCAGGAAACGGTCACGCGAGAGGAACGATGCCAGTCGGGGGAAGTCGGCGTAGGCCGTATTTGCAGCCAGAACCAGGATGAGGGCGGTGGCCACCTGGATGATGCCATAAACCAGCCCATCGCCAAAGGTCGTGCGTGCGATCTGCGAGATCACCGTCTCGTGGGTAAGTTCGTTGGGCACCGCGCCGTGGACGTGGGCCAACCAAGTAATGCCGAGGAACATCGTGACCAAGATCCCCACCATCCAGGTGAGCGTAGAGGCGGCATTCTTCGACTCCGGCACCCGAAAGGCGGGTACGCCATCGCTGATCGCCTCGATCCCAGTGAGGGCCGTACAGCCAGCGGCGAAGGCCCGCATCACCAGCCAGAGTCCGATTGCCTCGCCCGTACCCAGGATCTCGGGGTCAATCCGGTGAACTACTGGCTGGGCACCAAAGAGCATGTTACGGATCACGCCATAGACGATCAGGATCAGGATACTGGCAATAAAGACATAGGTGGGTACGGCGAAGATCGCACCGCTCTCCTTGACACCGCGCAGGTTCGCGAGGGAGACAAGGAGAATACAGACGAGGCCAATTTCGACCGCGTAGGAGGCGAGCCAGGGCATCCCCCAGGTGCTGGCCAACGAGGTGATCGCCGCCACACCCGCCGAGATACTGACGGCCACCGTCAGCACATAGTCAATCAGCAGGGCACCGGCAGCAATCAGGCCATAAATATCGCCGAGGTTCTCGCGGGCAACAATGTAGCCACCACCGCCCTTGGGGTAGGCGCGGATCGTCTGACGGTACGAGAACGCCACCACCACAAGCAATACCGCAATGCCGATGGCAACCGGTAGCGAGTAGCCAAGCGCAACCGACCCGCCCAGGATGAGGATCGAGAGGATTGCCTCGGTGGCGTAGGCCACTGACGAGAGTGCATCCGATGAGAAGACCGCCAGGGCAGTGATTCGGCTCAGACGCTCGTGGTGTTGGTGTTCTGTCGCAATGGGCTTGCCGACAAGGAATCGCTTGATCTGGCCCACCATAACTCCATTACTTCTGTAGCCTGGGCTACCCCCTCGCCCAGAAAGTTGCCGCTTTGCTCGTTAGCACAACAAAAGGACGCCCAACCGCAGCAGTCGGCGCCCTTGTCGGCTGTCATCCTCAGTCGCTGAGGTGCGGCTGTCGTATCGTCATCTTGTTGGCTACGCTGCGTTGCGTTGGGGATGGGCAACTGTCACACGCCCATGTGCGGCGCTGATCATAGCACTTTGGTTGTAGCGCGTCAACTGAGTGTACCCGGATAATTATACACGTTATCGTTTGACTTTCCGCACGAAGTCGTATAATGCGATTGTCTTGGCTGAAGCATTGACATGTCGTACCCAACGTGATATTCTTACGTTGCAAATCATTGGCAAATATATCATAATATCTGTGCAGTTATGCACGATCCATCAGGAGCCACGCGATGATCAGCGTCTCCCGCCGGGCCTACATTGAGTCAAGCAGTCCCGAAGAGGTGTTCGAATCACTTTCCAATCCTAATCGTATCTGCCAACTGCTGCCACGTATGCAGAAGGTGGAGCTGCTGGATCAGAATATGGAGACCAGCAGCGCACGTATGATCACCTACATGTCGCTCGGCGGCATCTTCGGCACTATCCGCTGCGAGGGCAACCTAACCTGGACAGCACCGGGCGAGATTTTGTTTAAAGTACATACACCGGTGTCACTTGAAACCCGCTGGACGCTCAGTCCGGCGGTGCATGGCACCGACCTCCAGGCGACGATGACGCTTGATCTGGAGCCGATGCTTGGGCCAATGGCGGCATTCGTCCCAAAGCAGATCGTTTCCGATATGCTGGCTGGCGAGCTTGAAGCGGCGCTCACCGCGATCCGCGAAGATAGTGCACACAAGGTGCTGCGCGAACGAACCATCGCCGCCTGATTCGTCAACTCTGGTATAATCGCGGGGCATTGGAGAGCCAGTGTCCTGCGTTTGTTTGTCGGGCGGAGCATGCCCCGCTCATCTCAGCATGATTGACCTTGCCATCATCGGATCCGGGCTGGTGCTCAGCACGGCAATCGGCGGCCTTGCCTACTGGCGGAAGTCTCTCTCTGTCAGCGGCTGGCTGGGTGCCATTCTTGTCGGAACCCTCACCCTTGGCTTCGGCGGCTGGGCGTGGGGGCTTACTCTGATCATCTTCTTTATCAGCAGCAGTTTACTCTCGCGCTATAAAGAGCAGATCAAAGAGAAACGCGCTGCCGAGAAGTTTGAGAAGGGTGGCAAACGCGACTTTTCCCAGACAATGGCAAACGGCGGGATGTCCGCGCTCTGCGCGGTGGCCTATGGGCTGACGGACAAACCTTTGGTGTTGCTGGCTGCGTTCATTGGCCTGATGGCCACCGTGAACGCCGACACCTGGGCCACGGAACTGGGCGTGCTTAGCCCACACAAGCCGCGCCTGATCACAACGGGCCGAGAGGTGGAGCCGGGTACGTCTGGCGGTATCACGCTCTTTGGCAGTAGCGCGGCGGCCCTCGGCGCAGCCCTGATCGGTATCTGTCTGTTTGTCCTGCTGATACTCGCGAAGGTACCTGCGCCTGCGTGGGTGATCCCGGCTGCTATCGCTGGTGGCTTCGGCGGCGCGATGCTCGACAGCCTGCTCGGGGCTACCTACCAGGCTATCTACGCCTACTCCGATGGTCGTGAGACTGAGCGGCGCTTCGACCGCAGAGGCAATCCTACCACCTTTGTGCGCGGCTGGCCCTGGCTGAATAACGATGTGGTCAACCTGAGCAGTTCGGTCGGCGGCGCTCTCATCGCTATTCTGGTGATGGTCGCTTTCGGCGGGTGACCACACGCCCACACAAAAACACCGCCAGATGGCGGCGTTTTTGTGTGGACACCATAATCCTACGCCGTCTGCTGAGCCTCCGCTGGGCGGCGCACAACCTGCTCTAATACCACCACCACCACCGCGACGCCGAGCAGCGCCAGTTGGGGGATGGTGGTTTGCCACGTGGGAAAAATCCCCAGGGCCGGCACGTCAAGCAGGAAATCGGGGCCGCTGGCTGGTAAGACCCGTGCGACCTGGAGGGCGTGGAGGCCAGTGCCGATGAACTTAAAGCCCAGGTAGAAGATCAATGCGCTAGTGACCAAGAAGAAGGGCCGCATCGGGAGCCGCACACCGACCCACAGCACCAGCACGCCCACAACAAGCAGGACGGCGATGGCAAGGCCAATCCCTAGCGTGAGGTCGTTTGTGGCAATTGATGGGGCAATCCCGATATAGAACAGGGCGGTTTCGGCTCCCTCACGGAATATGGCCAAGAACGAGAGGAGGCCGAGGGAGAACAGGCTGCCGGTGGCCAATGCTGCGTTAGTGCGCTCGTGGATGTACGTCTGCCACGCCCCGGCATGCGATTTGCTGTGCAGCCAGAAACTCACCCCAAAGAGCATAGCGGCGGCGATCAGGCCGGAGAAGCCCTCGATCAGCTCGCGATTGCTGCCGGTGGCCACGCCCCGGAAGATCAGTGCGATAACCAGACCAGCGCCCACGCTCGCCACCACGCCCAGAATGCCGCCGGCCCAGATCCAGCCGCGCTGGTTGTGGTTGCCGGTGCGCTCCAGGAAGGCCAGCAGGGCCGCGATTACCAGCAGCGCCTCCAATCCCTCGCGCAGCAGAATGCTGAAGGCGTCGAAGACTCCGTAGCGTTCTGGGAGTATCAGCATCGGCGTCAGATCGGCCTGGATCTGCTGGACCAGCGCCTTGGCAGCGGCCAGATCCCCAGCAGTGATCGCCGCTGCCGCTGCCGACAAGGCATTCTCGCTGCGCAGGTAGATCTCCGGCGAACGTGTCTTCACATCGCCCTCAACGTCGGGCCAGGCGGTGCGGAAGGTTTCTAGCTCGGTGGCGGCGTGCGTGGCGTTACCGGCAACCAATGCGTCGTTGACCTCAGCTAACGTCGGCAGAAGCAGATCGAGCGAGGTTGCCTGGGCCTGCGCCGCCGGTGCGGCAGGGGCACGACCCTCGACAAAGGCCAGATTAGCCTGATTCAGCTCTTCCAGCGCGGTCTTGGCGGCGGCAGAATCCCCGGCGGCCAGCGCACTTCGCGCCTTATCGTAGGCCACCTCAACCGCCGCATAGGTCGGGCTAGACTGGGCATGTACCGCATCTTCGATCTTCTCCCACCCATCATGGAATGTGGACAACGAAGCCTGCGCGGCGATGAAGTCGCCCGCGCCACTCTGCGTTATGGCGATCTGCACCTCGTTGTTGGCAGTACGCAGCCCGTCTACAAGCGATCCGCCCTGCGCAAAGGTTGCGGCGGGAACGAGCAAAAACGCGAGTCCGGCAACCAGCAGTCCGATGAGAATCCGTTGGGGCATAGCGGCGTTCCTTCAGGCTGAGCAGCGGTTCTTTCGAGGGTTTAGCATAGTCTAAGTTATTTTATCTGTCAATCATCTTTACGATCCCGTTGCGGGTGATCGGTCACGCAGAGTGCAGCGAATCGTCCCGATATACATTGTCATCGCCAAGACGCTTCGCTCTGCTCTGCGTGACAGAGCGAATTTTGCACTATCCACACTTTCCACATGTTATCCACTTTCGATTATTAAGAAGAGATGATGAATTGTTATGTGTAAAGGGTATTTTGGCGATGTAGTATAATATTGTCACATTTCTCGCCTTGAACGTATGGGAGGATCGCCATGCAGCGACGCTACACTCAGTTTGCCTGGGGCGTACTCGCCTATAACATTCTGGTCATTCTCTGGGGTGCCTATGTGCGGGCCAGCGGATCGGGCGCGGGCTGCGGCCAACACTGGCCGCTCTGTAACGGCCAGATCATCCCACGGGCCGAGCAGGTTCAGACGTTGGTGGAATTCTCTCACCGCATCACCAGTGGGATCGCGGCATTGCTGACGGTGGCGCTGCTGGTGTGGGCGCGGCGGATCTTCCCGCCGGGCCATTTAGCGCGGCGGGGAGCCACGCTGACCCTGATCTTTATTGTGATCGAGAGCCTGCTGGGCGCGGGGCTGGTTCTCTTCCAGCTCGTGAACAACAACACCTCGGTGGCTCGCGCCGTAGCCAGTGGAATCCATCTGGTGAACACGCTGCTGCTGGTGGGCACAATCACCCTGACGGCGTGGTGGGCAGGTGGCGGGCAGAATATCCGGCTGCGCGGCCAGGGTGCGGCGAGCTGGATGCTCGCTATCGGCGTGCTGGCCGTGCTGGCCCTGGGGGCCACTGGGGCGATCACCGCCCTGGGCGACACTCTCTTCCCCAGTGCGTCACTAAGCGCCGGGATCGCCCAGGATCTCGATCCGACCGCGCACTTTCTCGTCAGACTACGTTTTTGGCACCCGGCGCTGGCCATCGTCAGCGGGATCTACCTGCTGGTGATCGGGCAGATCCTCAGCCGACAGCGCCCGAACGACGGGACACGGCTAGGGGCCACCCTGCTGCTGCTGCTCTTCCTGGCCCAGCTTGGGATCGGCGCGATCAATCTGGCCATGCTCGCCCCGATTCCGCTCCAGATCATCCACCTGCTGATGGCCGACGTGGTCTGGGTGGCCCTAGTACTGCTCAGTGCCGCGACACTTTCTGCTGATGCGCCGGGGACTGATCCCCAACCAGCGTTTGCCACCGCCGACTGAGATGATCGTTTCCCAAATGCTAACACCGATCTTATATGGCGTTAACATGATTCTAACATGACACAGTTATACTGTGATCAGTTGAGCGTTGCGGAGGATTTGCGATGGTTCTCCGCCGTGCCAAGCGATATGACCCACACATAACCCCATCATCGCCTTCAAACCCCTCTTCCCGGCTGTCTGGCAACCCAGGCAGCCTCTTCGATTCTTAGGGGCTACTTTCCTGGCGAAGCGACGGCGATCAGGCGCGGGCTGGCGGAGCTGTACTCGTCGAGGTCGTAGGAGCCATAGATGGCGCGGACGGTGAATCCCGCTCGCGCCAGCAGGTGTTCGAGTTCGTAGCGGTAGTACCAGCGCATGGTGAAGTTCATGGTGCGCCGATTGACGCGGCCCTCGGCGTCGCACTCGTCGTAGAGGTAGGTGACATATGACTTCTGCGTAGCAGCATCGCTGTCAATGGCGACGAACTTTTGTACGTGGTGCCCGTCCAGGTCGTAGGAGCGATCAAGGACGATGCGGTTATCCTCGCGGCAGATCTCGACCGGGTCGGGGTTGAACAGGTCAATCACCAGGGTGCCTCGGCGGATCAGAGCGTGGCGGATCGTCTCCAATGTCGCCAGTTGGTCACGCACCGTCTCCATGTGCATGAATGAGTTAATGGCGATGAAAGCCAGGCCAAAACCCTGTGCAGGTAGGGCCACGCTGCGCACATCGCCCTCGATCAGTGTGGCCGATAGGTTGGACTCGGCGAGACGGTCGCGGGCGATGGCGAGCATAGCGGGCGAGATGTCCACGCCGGTGATTTGGTGACCGGCCTCGGCCAGGGGCAGCAGCACGCGCCCGGTGCCACACATCAGCTCTAGGATCGGCCCGCCCGCACGGCGGGAGAGTTCGCGGTAGAAGGGAACATCCTCGGTATAGTTGCGAAAATCGGCGTCGTAGTAGCGGGCGAAGGGATCGTAGATGTTCATAGAGCGCCGGAGATAGCCAGAATAGCCAGAAAAATCCCGCCGAACAGGATCATCCCGATAATGCCGACGGCCAGAATACGCGGATTGATCACGGGCTCGAAACGCGGGCTGCCGGGGAACGATGATGTTGGCTGGCCCGCACTCATGGGAGGTGGCGGCGGCGGCGGACCTGAAGGTAGTCGCGTATCGCTGCCGGTGTTGATGTTTCCGGTACCACGCACCGCCGCGCCAATCGCCGAGACGGCTACAGCAAGCACAATGAGCGCGACCATGCCGATGGCCAGGATGTTGGAACTCACCAACTGGCCAGTGGTCTGAAAGATCAGGCTGGTGATGAATTTTGATACAGGTGAGCCAAAGGCGATCACCAGAAAAATCACCATGCCGATCCAGTTGTTGCCACTGCTTCGCTTACGCTTAGGCTCCATCAGATCTTCTCCTTGATTAGCCATGTTTCAAACCAGCGTGACAGTCTAGGCACATGAACCGCGTCCTGTTGCGGCAAATCTGCAATCTAAAATCTGCAATCTAAAATCTGCATTAGCCAGGGTAGGCCCGAACAACCAGGCGATGCGAGTAGATCCCGATCGGTACACACGTGATCAGGGTGAGTACTTCATCGTCCGTTGGGGCCAGCACCCAGGTCTGGTCGGGCAGTAGGGTGAACATCTCGCGCACGAAATAGCGGCGCTCGCCGCCTCCTGCCGCCACATAGATGTCATCGCCAACTGCCACCTTCGGCAGTTTATTGAAAATAATGTCACGGTAGCCGACATGCCCGGCAATCACGATGTTGCCAGAGGTGCCGGGGTAGCCCGAGATTGGCCAGTAATAGACCGCCGTGTAGCGAGGCACATCCCATTTACCTAGGGAGAATCCGGCGGTGACAATGTCGGTGTCCACGCCGATGCGCGGGACACGCACATGGCTGGGGATGACCGACTCCCAGGCCCGCGTGGGCGAGTTGACGGGGGCCGTGGCCCACGCGGGGGCGGGGTGGGCGGCGAGATACTGGCGACCAAGATGGCCGAGAAGTACCCGGTAGCGCGGCGCATTCTCGGGGTGATACTCGAAACGGGTACGCTCAAAATACTGTACGGTGTAGCTACGTCCGTCCTGATCATTCGTCTCCTGGAAAGGCTCGGAGATCGGGTAGCCAAAGGTAACGATGCCGCCACCGCTCAACCAGAAATCCTGAAAGGCTCCGCCCAGGGTGTGGCCGGTTTCTGCAAAATAACGGACATTGGCCGGCGCTGATCTCACCGGCGTGAAGGCCGAGTCGCCAGTGCGACCATCGGCGAACCAGCGCCCCAGGTGACCAGCCAGAGCAATGCCCAGATCGCCGTGCCACTCCAGGCGAGCGCGCTCGAAGTACTGCACCGGACGGCCACCTTCTACAAATACCTCGGTGATCGGTAGTCCAAAGATTGGCAGACCACCCTGACGGTTGTAGAACTCGCGGAAGCCGTAAGCCAGAGTATGACCCGTCTCACGGAAAAACACCGGCGTACCGGCAGATGTATTAGCAAGTACCGGGACTGGCAGCAGAGTGGCAGCGATGGCCAGGAGAAGAACGTAGGGGCGAAGCATGAGAATCCTCTGTATATCATCGTGTACGTTCATACGCCGCTTCGCCCTCACCCCCAACCCCCTCTCCCATTCTGGGAGAGGGGGCTGGGGGGTGAGGGCTGCGTGGCGGTAGATTCCTTATTCGAAAAGTATTGGTTTCAGCCCCACGGCGATCGGGTAGGAACTTTAAGGTAACCCCATTCTAGCACGGCTCAGGTGAAGGCAACGGCTATGCTATGATAGCGGCATCGTTCTGCGATAGCAGGTAGAGAAGGGACGACCATGAACAGAGTGGTCTATGTGGTGAGCGACTTGCACCTGGGGTCGGGGATGTTACCCGACGGCACGCCGGATCCCCTGGAGGATTTTACCGCTGGCGAGGACTTCGCCCGGTTCCTGGCGACGATCGGCACGGGTGGCGAGCCGGTGGAACTGGTGATCGCCGGGGATTTTCTGGAGGTTCCACAGACCTTGCCCGAGGTGGGGTTGGCCTCACCGGCAGATCACGTGGGCTGCACGGAGGGGGAGTCGCTGCGTAGAGTGAAGGTGATTTTGGGCCAAAGCCCTGAGATCGCCAGCGGGCATCCTGAGGTCTTTGCCGCCCTGCGCAGATTTATGGTCGAGGGCAATTCGGTGACGATCATCGTCGGGAACCACGACATTGACATGCTATGGGGCGAGGTCTGGGCGGCGATCTTCGATACGATCTATCCGCCCGGCGCGGCGGGCGACCTACGGCTCTACGAATTTTGCTACAGCGTGGGCGATGGGCCGCAGGGCCGGGTGTACATCGAACACGGCCAAGAACACGATAAGGCCAACCGCACGGGCGACCGGATGTGCATGCCCTTCACCCTGGACGATATGGGTGTGCGCAGGCTCAAGCGCTGCTGGGGGACACTTTTTGTCGAGAAGGTGTACAACGAGCTTGAGCGGGATCGCTGGTTCATTGACAATGTGAAGCCCATCCCCAAGGTGATTAAACTGGGCTTGCGCAATGACTTCCGCTTCACGGCTACGGCCCTGGGGCTGATTGCAACCTTCCTGCTCACCAGCGGGCTACCGCCGATTTTCGGCGGAGGATCAGGCGTGCTGGGAGCATCGGCGGAGGCGACCTCGCTCACGGCTGATGCCATGGCCTTGGCGATTCCTGACGATGACCTGCGAGCGCACATCCAGGCCGAGCTCAACGACCCGGCCTTTCGCACGGAGTTTGAGCAGGCCATTCAGGGAGTTGATCCGGCAACGATGGTCGCAGCCCTGAGCGGCGCGGTCATACCGATGAGCCTGGGTGATGTGA
Source organism: uncultured Oscillochloris sp. (assembly GCA_903920315.1). Classification (GTDB taxonomy): domain Bacteria; phylum Chloroflexota; class Chloroflexia; order Chloroflexales; family Chloroflexaceae; genus Oscillochloris. The sequence continues at coordinate 10,156 of CAIXLU010000272.1, read as the reverse complement.
GCAGTGAGATGATGGTGCTGGGTGGATTTGGGGCCGCCGCCGAGGATGACTACCGGAAGGCAGCTCGCGCTGTACTGGAGAATGATCTGACCGTGGGGACGGTGATCATGGGCCATACCCACAGCCCAATTGACGGATACACAAGTCCAATCAACACGCCTGATGGGCGGGAAGGTTACTATTTCAATAGCGGTACCTGGACGCGCCACCTGAAAGAGCAGGATCGTGACTATACCTGGACCGAGGTTTCCGACCTGGCCAACTACACCGCATCGAACACCTATATTAAGTTGGAGCCTCAGGCTGACGGGTCGTACAAACCGACGTTGATCAACTGGGGTAGCACTGAGACACTGAGGTAGCACTGAGACACTGAGACACTGAGACACTGAGACGAGGGGTAACAGATATGCGTTATCGAAGACTTGGGGATGCGGGCGTGAAGGTGAGCGCCGTAGCGCTCGGCGGATGGATTAATTTTGGCGAGAGCAAAACCTCGACCGACGCGGCGCGTGCGGTGGTGACACGGGCCTATGAGCAGGGTGTGAACTTCTTCGACCTAGCCGATATTTATGAGCGAGGCGACGCTGAGAAGCAGATGGGCGCGGTGCTGCGCGAGTTTCCGCGACACACCCTGGTTATATCGAGCAAGGTCTTCTGGCCGATGAGCGACGATGTGAACGACCGGGGCCTATCGCGCAAGCACATTTTCGAGAGTATTGACAAGAGCCTGGCTCGCCTGGGTACCGACTACCTGGACATCTACTTCTGCCACCGGCACGACCCAGAGACGCCCGTAGAGGAGACGGCGCGGGCGATGGACGATCTGATCCGCCAGGGGAAGATCCTCTACTGGGGAACCTCGGAGTGGCGCGGGGCGCAACTTGCGGAGGTGTACGATGTCTGCGAGCGATACGGGCTGCACAAGCCAAAGACCGAGCAGCCGCAGTACTCGATGCTGCGTCGCGATCTGGTTGAGGAGGAGATCATCCCGGCGGCGCAGCCACGCGGGATTGGCCTGGTGGTCTGGTCGCCCTTGGCCCAGGGTATGCTCAGCGGCAAGTACGACGGTGGCGTGCCGGATGACTCGCGCTTTAACCGCGAGACGTGGGCGCGGGATCAGTTTTTGAACGCGGCGAACGCGGCCAAGGTGCGGGCGATCAAGACGATTGCCGACGACCTGCGTATCAGTCGGTCGCAGTTGGCCCTGGCCTGGGCGCTGCGCACCCCGGCGGTGAGTAGCGTCATCGTGGGAGCGACTCGACCCGCTCAGATTGACGAGAATGTCGGCGCAGCCGAGATTGACCTGAGCGCCGAGGTGATCACAGCGATTGACCAGGTATTGGCGGCGTAAGACAAGGTTTCAGGTGCGAGGTCTCAGGTTTCAGGTCGAGCGCATCAGGATGCCACATTCTGGCCTGAACTGTAAAGTATCTGCGAACCTTGTCTAACACGACGGAGGGGCGCAGCAGAAGGGAGGCAGTTTGCTGCCCCCCTTCTGCTGCGCCCCTACCTACACCACGTCGCCGCGTGCCGCACTGATCACGGCGCGAATATTGCGCTCGGGCGCGGGGATGGGCGTCACGCAACCGGCGGCGACAATGTAGCCAATACCACCGGTCTGGGCAATGCCATCGGCCACCTGAGCGCGCACATCATCGGCTGATCCGCTAAGCAGCGCGCCCCACTGCGCGATCCCGCCCGCCACCGCCCCACGCACCAGAGATTGACCCTCACGTAGCGACGGCCCGGCCCGCCGGTCGTCCCAGTTCACGACCTGAACGGGGTAGTCGGCGACCAGATTGAACATCAGGTCGTCGCCATGAACGTGCAGCACGTTAAACCAGCCCGAGCCAGCCGCATCGAGCAGGGCTAGGTCGGATGGGCGACCCCAGCGCAGATACTCCTCCTCAGACATACTGCGGTAGCTGGCATCGGCGGTGGAGAAGAAGATCCCGGCGGCGCCAGCGGCGATCACCGCCGCCACAAAACCGCGCCAGGTCTCGATAATCGTGTCGAATCCGCGCTGGAAAGCGTCCGGGTAACGTCTCCGCCAGATTGTAGCCTGGTCGCCGGCCAGACACGCTGCCACCGTCAGCGGGTTAAAGATCGTCTGGAGTACCGGAGTGTCGGCGGCACTAGCGACAACCAGATTGACACAGCGCACCTGGCGTGCCAGGGCACCGGCGTGGATTGACAGGGGAGACATCGCCTCCCACTGCTCCAGGGAGCTAATCGGGCGCGGCCCCTTCACCAGATCGCCCTCGGGGTTGCCCTCGTAAACCCCGGTCAGGCCAGCGTCCTCGGCGACAAAGACCTGCGAGGGCGTGAGCTTGATGAAATCGAAGTCAAAACGGTGCTGGAAGTCGAGGGTGGCGCGGGCCAGATCCTCAGCGGAATGATCCTCGACCGGCCAATGCCGCCAGAGGGCAACCGGGACACGCGGCGTGGGCTTGCGGGCAATAGTGGCGAGCAGCAGGTCGTGTTTGCTGAGCATAGAATCTCCACAATCGTCACATTGTTGATTACAATCGCCAGTAAAACTGGCAATTACCCTACTTAGACAAGGTTTCAGGTGCGAGGTTTCAGGTTTCAGGTCGAGCGCATCAGGGTGCCACGTTCTGGCCTGAATTGTAAAGTGTCTGTGAACCTTGTCTTAGAACCCAGGATTCAAGACACAGAACCAGGCATGGGCGAACGGCTGGCGACCCGCAATCCTCGATCATTGTAGCGGTTGCGCGCATTATCGTGGTAGCGGTACGCCCCGCGCACGTATTTCTGCCGATGGTACCAGGAGCCACCGCGCCAGACTCGTGCGACATCGTGTTCAAGATAGGCTTTCGACCATTCATCCTCCAACGTAAAAGGGTAGCGTTTGCCGCACTTTGTCGCCACCCACTCCCACACATTCCCGGCCATATCCAGTGCGCCGTAGGGGCTGGCTCCGTTCGGATACTGGCCCACGGGCGTGGTCTTTCCAACCCCAGCCTCACTGCTGTTCGCCCGGTTCATCTCCCAGGTATTGCCCCAGGGCCAGATTCGCCCGTCTGGCCCACGAGCGGCCTTCTCCCACTCAGCCTCGCTGGGCAGGCGGAACTCGTGGCCAGTCTGCACACTCAGCCAGCGACAGTAGGAGACCGCTTCAAACCAGCTTACGCGAACCACCGGGTAGTCCGCCCCATTCCACCGAGCGTCATCCCAATGGCGAGGCTTGACCAATTTCTCAGACTCACGCCACTGCCATCCCGCCGTTGTCCAGTACCTCGGGTTGCGGTAACCATCGCCCTCGACGAAGGGCCGGAACTGGGCGTTAGTCACCGGGGTCTTGCCGATCCAGAAATCGGGCAGGGTCAGGGTGTGCTGGGGTTTCTCGTCGCTGTCGGCATGTTTATCGGCGGCGCTACTGCCCATCAGGAAGGGGCCGCCGGGCACTTTGAGCAACTCGGGTATCCAGGCGGGTTGCTTTGGCGGCGGTTGGGGTAGCCGTATGGTGGCCGATACCATCGGTGCTTGAGGTACTCGCACGGCGGGCGGCACTACCACCGGCGCTTGGGGTGCGCGCACGGCGGGCGCGGGGGGGGGAGACAGCACGACCGGTGCGTGTCCCAACAGTGCTCGACGAAACGTCGCAATGTCCTGGTAGCGATCCTGCATTGCGAGGCTCAGCGCCGTGTGAAGAGCCGTAGCGACGTGGTGCGAGAGGCGCGGGTTCAGGCGCTCCGGCGGAACGAGCGGGTCGGTCTCCGCTTTGATGCGCTCAAAGGAGGTCTCGGGCAACTCCCCAGTCAGCAGGTGGTAGAGCGTTGCCCCAAAACTGTAGATATCACTGCGCTGATCCGTATGGTCGGGGTTCAGCGGGTGCTGCTCCACCGGCGCGTAGGCGGGGCTGAGACCCAGACGGGACGAGATAACCTTGTCCGTGCCCTGCTTAAACAACCCAAAGTCCACCAGTTTGATCAGGCCGCTCGGCGTCAGGCGCACATTGGCGGGCTTCAGATCACGGTGCAGAATGGGCGGGTTTTGGCGGTGCAAATAGTCCAACACCTCACAGAGTTGCAGCGCGAAGCCCAATACCTGCGTCTCTTCAAGCGGGCCACCTGCCGCTGCACTCACCTCCTCCAGGCTCTGACCAGGAATGAACTCCATCACCAAGTAGCCGCTCCCGTGCTCAATGAACATCTCCTCGTAGCGAGGCAAATGGGCATGCGGGTGCTGATGGAGAACCGCGAACTCGTCCTGGAAACTGATCATGCTACCGGGATCGAGGCTCTCCTTCAGGGCAAAGAGGCTACCGGGATGGCGGGTATCTTCGGCCTTGTAGACAGCCCCAAATCCGCCCCAGCCGATGATCTTCCCAACGCGATAGGTGCGCACGCAGTCGCCGGGATTATACAGGCGCAACGCCGAACGGAGGCTGCGTTGGCAGTGGAGACACACGCGTGCGGTGTCGGGATTATGGGTACCGCACCCATCCTTGCAGATCTGCATTTATGGCCTCAATGTAGGGGTCAATCGTCCGCTCTCAGACATAGCGGTAGGTTACGTTCATAGACAAGGTTTCAGGTGCCGGGTTTTACGTTTCACGCACAGCACACTGGGGCACCTTATGAGTAGCCACATGGTGACGTATCTGCGAATCTTGTCTAAGGTGGATTATAACCCCCAACTCCTTATCGTACGCTGTCACCTGCAGAGTTATGTGGCGCATTTGTTGCAGAGTTATTCTGCGCATCCTCCCAGTCCTTATGGACGCTGGGCGTACACGCAGACCTTATCTCTTCGCTCCACAGAACGTCCCTTCTCTGGAGTGAATCTGACTGAACATGCCCTTTGGAGCGCCTCAACAACGCCTGTATCCCATCTGATTCACTTCACGAAAGAAACGCGGGGTCGATCCCAATATTGTCACCTGAGTCCATGCGCTCGCACATCACGGTCGGGAATGCGCCATTTATCTCTGCAACAAATGCGCCAATTAACTCTGCACGTGACACTCAGTATCGTCTCTGGGAATCAGTACTGCGTAGCCATCGCTCCATGTCATCGCATATTGGGCATATGACGAGATTTTACGTTCGCTCAGCCACCATATGCGCGGCGGTGCAGCAGGGATTCGTTGAGCATTGCCATGCCGATGGCGCTAGCCAGGCCGATCAGGGCGAAGGTGAGCCAGGGCAGGGCCGGAATACCGATCCGGCGAGCTATGTCGGTGAGCAGGCCGCCCGCGACGTGGCCCAGGCTGCCGCCGAAGGCGAGGGCCAGGGCGTTCACCCCAAAGTACGAGCCAAGCGCCCGTGGGTCGGCCAGGGCGGCGGCCACGGTCTGTTGGGTAGGGGCCGACAGCAGGGTGCCAATGGTGAAGATGCCGACGCAGGCGAGCAGGGCGGGCAGGCTGCCGACGACGGCGACGGCTCCCAATCCGAGGGACATGAGGGCGATGCCGAGAACCAGGATGGGCATCGGGCGCAGCCACCGCTCGGCCAGGCCAAGGACGGGATACTGGAACAGTACTGTCAGCCCGGCATTGAAGGCGTAGATCAGGCCAACGGTGTCGCTACTGCCAGTAAGTCGCTCCCCGGCCAGGGGTAAACTGAGGCTGAGTTGCACCCACATAAACCAGTAGCCCATCAGCAGAGCAGTGTACGTGACAAAAGTGCGGTCGCGGAAGGCAAGGCGCAGGCCAAAGCTCATGCGCTGCCCGCTGTCGGCTACCTGTATCGGCGGCAGCAGCAGCACGGCCCCGAAGATCATCACAAAGCAGGCTGCCGCCACCATGCAGACCGTGGCGAAGTTGTAGCGGATCAGCAGGGCTCCCAGCAGCGGGCCGGTGATCATCCCCAGATTGCCCGCCACCGCGTTAACTGCGAAGAAACGCGCCCGATCTTGTTCGACAGTGAGAGCAGCCATCGCGGCCTTACTCGGCGCATCAAAGAGCGCCCCGCCCAGGGCCGAGAGCGCCATCGCCGCGAAGAGTCCGCCCGGCGTGTCCGCCCAGGCCAGGCTGACGAAACCGACGGCGCGGATCAGCACACCAGCCCCGATCAGCACCCGTACGCCAAAGCGGTCTGCCAGCGCCCCGCCAAACAGGGTCGTGCCCTGCTGGAGCAGTTGGCGCATGGCCAGGGCCAGGCCAACGACGAGGGCCGCCATTCCCAGATGCTCAACGAAGTAAACGGAAACCAGCGGGATGACCATGAAGAACCCGCCGTACATCAGGAAGTTCATGGAGAGCAGGGCGATCTGCCCTCGACGGCGGGCGGTGCGGGAGAGATCCATACAATCCTATGTGAAAATAACCGATAGCCGATAGCCGATAGCCGATAGCCGATAGCCGATTTCATGCGGCGGTGTGCGCCCTGCGCATGGGTGCCTACGTGATAAGAAGGAACAATCGCACTACCGCAAAAATCACCCTATCATGTCATGCTGAGCGCAGCGAAGCATCTATCCCGGCCTCCTGTCAGACCCTTCGCGTCGCTCAGGGTGACATGAGCGTTGGTGTGCTGGTGACAGGGCGAGTTTTGCGGTAGTGCGAAAAATCGCACTACTGCAAAAGTAACGCTGTGCGGTGCTACCCGCCGTTGTGACAGCGTGCCTTTTGCGGTAGTGCGAAAAATCTCAGGGAGGGCGTCGCCCTCCTAATGTACCACAGGCGGGTTGCAGATCAGGCAGATCGGTTGTCCACGGTGCTGGGTGAGGACAACTACCAGCGGGCGAGATCCGTCTCCGCTAAGTTGGCGGGCCAGGGCGTCGGTGTCAATGGGCGACCCGCGCTTCTTCACCGTGACCGGGCCGCCGCCCAACTCGCGCAGGCTGGCCCGCAGCCGCTTGAGGCTGAAGGGCTGCCAGGAGATGACCGGCCAGACCCGCGCAAACGGTGTGGCAACGCGATCTGCGGAGGTGAGGTAGGCGATGTGCGGATCAAGCTGATCCGCGCCAATCTGTTCGGCGAGATCAGTCACCAGCCCGGCCCGGATCACCGCCGGGTCTGGCTCGTACAGGAAGGATGCGGGAGGAAGGATGCGGGAGGAGGGAGATGTGGGTTGGTCAGAGGCGATGGTGTAGATCTGAGTCTCTCCACCAAGGCCCGTGCGCAACAGGGTGGCCCGACGGCGCGTACCGGCCAGCGGTCCGCACCAGAGCGCCGCTTCCTTCAGTTCACCATCCAGCGAAACAAACTCCCGTTCAATCCCGTCGGCGGGCAGTTCGGCCACATCTACGCCGGGGGAGAGCTTGACGACCAGGGTGGGCGTGTGGGTGCGCCATGCGAGGATATGGTCGAGGGGCGGTTCGTATTCTGAGACGTGGAAGCGTCGCCGCCCGCCCGCCCGTCGGCCTGGGTCACAAAAAATCGCCTCGGCTGAGGGCGGATCCTCAGCCAGCAGGTCGCGCTGTATAAAGCGGATTCGCTCGGTCAGCCCGAGGGCGGCGGCGTTTGCGGTGGCCAGGGCCAACCGCAGTTCATCGCGGTCTACGGCGAGTACATGTGCGCCAGACTCGGCTATCGCCAGGGCGTCGCCGCCAATCCCGCAGCAGAGGTCGGCCACTTGGCCGTAGGACGACAGGCGCACGGCGCGGTGGGTGGCGACGGGGGAGGCGCTGGCCTGCTCCAGAGCCTCGCGAGTAAAGAACATGCACGCGGCGGCGGGGAATTTCGCAGCAGCACGGCGGCGCAGCAGGCTCAGTTCCACCGCCGCGCTGGCCTGATCCGGTGTATAGCTACGGCGCAGGCGAGTCAGCTCGCCGAGCACGTCAGCGTCTGCAATCTCACGCCCGGCGAGTTCAGCAAGGAGCGTCTGGCCGGGGGGCGACTGGAGCCATGCGAGGGTGTCGAGGTTCAATGCGTCACAGTCTTAACCTTAGCGATGTCGGCGGTGATACGTGCCGCGACGGCGTCGGCCTGCTGCTTGGCCACGCCGGGCATCAGTTCGCCGGACTCGCGGGCACGCCAGCAGGCGGCGAAGTGGCCGTCGCCATAATCAACAAACGGCGGCTCTTCATCCGTGCATTTCTGAATGGCAACCGGGCAGCGGGTGTGAAAGTGGCAGCCGCTTGGCGGATTGAGCGGGCTGGGGACATCGCCCTCTAGGATGATCCGCCGACGCTGCTTCTCGATCTTCGGATCGGGGATGGGCACTGCCGAGAGCAGAGCTTGGGTGTACGGGTGTAGGGGCGTGCGGTAGAGCGTTGCCCCCTCCGCAAGCTCAACCATCTTGCCCAGATACATCACCGCCACGCGGTCGGAGATATGCTTGACCACGCTCAGGTCGTGAGCAATGAACAGGTAGGTCAGGCCGAGTTTCTGCTGCAACTCCTCCAGCAGATTCACCACCTGGGCCTGGATGGAGACATCGAGAGCGGAGACCGGCTCGTCACAGACCACAAACTGCGGCTCGACGGCCAGGGCGCGGGCGATACCGATGCGCTGGCGCTGGCCACCAGAAAACTCGTGCGGGTAGCGGTTGGCGAAGGCCGGGTTGAGGCCGACCAGACCAAGCAGTTCCTCGACGCGCTCACGCACCGCCTTGCCCTCACGCAGCTTATGCACCCGGATCGGCTCGCCGATAATATCGCCTACCGTCATACGCGGGTTCAGACTGGCGTAAGGATCCTGGAAGATCATCTGCACCCGGCGGCGCATTTTGCGCAGGTCTTCGCCCTTGAGCTTGGTGAGATCCTGCCCCTCGAAGATCACATGGCCAGCCGTGGGTCGGTAAAGCTGAAGAATGGCCCGCCCCGTCGTACTCTTGCCGCAACCGCTCTCTCCCACCAGCCCGAGGGTTTCGCCCTTCTTAATACTGAAACTGATACCGTCAACGGCCTTGACGGTGCCGACGCGGCGCTGGAAGATAATCCCACGGGTGACAGGGAAGTGCATCTCCAGGCCAGTGACATCAATCAGGTTATCGCTGGGATTGCTCGTTGGTGCGGCTGTCATTAGTTATGCTCTGGTGTTGGGGCGTCGCCCCTACGCGGGCAACGGCGTCTCCATCGTAATATCAAACAGGCATGCGGCGCGATGATCCGGGCCAACGCTGCGCAGGGGCGGCGTCTGGGAAAGACAGGCATCCTGCGCGTAGTCGCAGCGCGGGCTGAAGGGACAGATCTGCGGCAGATCGATCAGGCTCGGCGGCAACCCACGGATCGGGTTGAGCTTACGCCCGCGACCCTCATCCAGACGCGGGATCGAGCGCAGCAGGCCGATGGTGTAGGGCATACGCGGGTTCGCAAACAGCTCGCTCGTCGTACTCTCCTCCACCACCCTCCCGGCATACATCACCGTCACCCGGTCGGTCATCCCGGCAACCACACCGAGATCGTGGGTGATCATCATCACCGCCGTGTCCAGTTCATCTTTGAGCCGGTTGATCAGCTCAATGATCTGGGCCTGGATAGTTACATCGAGGGCGGTGGTGGGTTCATCGGCGATCAGCAGTTCGGGGTTACAGGAGAGGGCCATCGCGATCATCACGCGCTGGCGCATACCGCCGGAGAACTGGTGCGGGTAGTTATCGAGGCGCTTGGCCGCGCTGGGAATGCCGACCACATCGAGCAACTCAGCGGCGCGATTGTTGGCCTCGCGCTTGGTGAGTCTCATGTGAAGTTCCAGCGACTCGGTGATCTGACGGCCCACAGTCAGCACCGGGTTCAGCGAGGTCATCGGATCCTGAAAGATCATCGCGATCCGGTTGCCCCGAATACTGCGCATCTTCGCATCGTTGGCCTGGAGCAGATCCTCGCCGTCAAACATAATCTGACCGCCGACGATCCTACCGGGCGGGTTAGGAATAAGCCGCATCACCGAGAGCGAGGTGACGCTCTTGCCACAGCCCGACTCCCCAACGATACCCAACGTCTCGCCACGGTTGACGTGGAAAGAGACGTTATTCACCGCCTTAACCACACCATCCTGCGTGTGAAAGTGAGTCTCTAGGTTGTGAACGTCGAGCAGTGGGGCCATCAATTCCTCTGGTGCGCAATAGCGGCGCTATCCCTCGCCTTTGAGGACGGGCAAGCTACATACGCTCGTGGTCAGAAAATGCCTTTTTCGTGGTTCTCATGCGGTGATTCGATAGTACCATGCGCTGTATGGGCTGTCAAATAACATAGTAGACTATTTTGCGAGAATTTATTATCTTTAGACAAGGGGTCAGGG
>CAIXLU010000271.1 GCA_903920315.1 uncultured Oscillochloris sp. | reverse complement strand
GTTGCTGCGCTGGCAGGCTTTGGCACGGGGAATTGATACCCTGGTTTTTCTGATGGGGACGGGACGACTAGCTGAGATCAGTGCGCAGCTCATCGCCCACGGACGATCCGCCGAGACACCGGCTGCCGTGGTGTGCGCGGGCACCACCGGCGAACAGGTGACACTGACGGCCACCCTGGGCACGATCTCTCGCCGCGCCGAGCAGACCGCCCTCGGCCCGCCGACGCTGTTGGTGATCGGTGCCGTCGTGAGCCTGCACGAGCGGCTGGCTTGGTTCGACCCGGCGAGCATGGCCGCGCTGGTGAATTGCAGATTGTAGAGTGCAGATTGCAGATGTGGTGCCGGTAGCCTGCAATCCACAATCCACAATCCACAATCCACAATCCATGAAGTCCATCCTCCTTATCGGCCACGGTAGCCTGCAACCGACATCGGGTGCGGCGATGATCCGCATGGCCGCCCGCCTGCGCGAGTGCGGGGCTGCGCCGCTGGTGGCGGCGGGGTTTCTGAACTATAGCCGCCCAACCCTGGCTGAGTCGGCCCATCGGCTGCGGCGACGGGGGGCCACTGTCATCATTGCGCAGCCCTACTTGTTGATGCCGGGTTATTTTTCTTCCACGGTGCTGCCCCGCGCCATTGCCGGGCTGCGCACGGCGATGCCCGATCTCCCGGTGATCCAGACCGAGCCGCTGGGCGCACATCCAGCCCTGGCCACCCTCGTGCGTCTGCGGGCTCACGCCGCAGGGGCGTGTCGGCAGAGTCTCCTGCTCCTGGCCGCTCACGGTAGCTCCGATCCTGCCGCCAACGCATCGGTTGAGGCGGTCGCCACAATGCTGCGCGCCGAGGGGGATTACGCCGCTGTGGGAGTCTGTTACCTTAGCCTGAACCAGCCCAACATCCCCAGTGCCATCGCCGCCCATGTCGCCGCTGGTTGCCGTCATATTGTTGTCGCCCCGTTTCTGCTCCAGCTCGGAGATCACGCCGCCAATGATCTGCCCGCTATCGTTGGCGCGGCGCGCATGGCCCATCCGGACGCGACGATCATCTGTGCCGCGCACCTGGGTTACGATCCGCTCTTGGCCAGGGTGATCGCCGACCGGGTTGCGGCTCTGTTATCTCATCTTGACAATTAAAACTTAGTATATTAAGATCTGTCCGTGATAATAACAGGATGATTTTATGACTACGCCAAAGACAACCGCCGTGCCCACACACGTTGAGGAGATCAAACTGGCCAACCCCGGACTTGGCGGGGTACTCCTTGACGAAATCCGTGACCCGGCGATCAGCCATATCTCTGACGACGCCGAGGTGCTGATCAAATTCCACGGCAGCTACCAACAGGAGGATCGCGATCAGCGCCAAGAGCGGAAGCGAGCCGGTCAGGAGCGAGCCTGGCAGTTTATGGTACGCACGAAGACGCCGGGTGGTCGCCTAAGCGCGGCGCAGTACCTGTTGGCCGACAAACTGGCCGGCACGTATGCCAGCGACACCCTGCGCGTCACCGTTCGTCAGGGGATTCAGTTTTATGGCGTAGGCAAGGCGAACCTCAAGCCGCTGATCAAGGCGCTGAATGAACACTGGATCACCACCTACGGAGCCTGCGGCGATGTGGCCCGCAATGTCGTCTCCTGTCCGGTAGCCGACCTGCTGCCCGGTCACGATTACAATCTCCAGACATTGGCCCAGCAGATCAGCGACCGTTTCCTACCCGACTCGACGGCCTACTATGAACTCTGGTTGGATGGGGAGAAGATACTGGCTGACGGCAGGCGGGTGCAGGTGGAGCCATCGCGCAGCGAGTCGTTTTACGGGCCGACCTATATGCCACGCAAGCTCAAGATTGCGATTGGTCTGCCTCACGACAACTGTGCCGACCTCTTCACCCACGATGTCGCCTTAGAAGCGGTGATTGACGGTTCCGCGCTGCGCGGATTCAATCTGGTGGTGGGAGGAGGACTAGGCAGCACGCACGGCAAAGCCGAGACCTTCCCGCGCCTGGGAGACAGGGTGGGCTTTCTGCCTGTAGATGCGGCGCTTGAGGTGATCGCGGCGGCTAGTGCGATCTACCGTGATGAGGGTGATCGCAGCAACCGTAGACACGCCCGCCTGAAGTACATACTGGAGGAGCGCGGTGTGGACTGGTTCCGCGCCGCGCTAGCCAGCCGCCTGGGACGGGAGCTGGACGCGCCGGTTGCGGTGGGCGCATACGATGTTCACGACCACCTGGGCTGGCAACAACAGGCCGATGGCAACTGGTTGGTGGGGGTGTGGGTTGAGAGCGGGCGGATCAAGGACGCTGGGGAACACTGGGTACGTACAGGACTGCGGGCGATTGTGACGGCGGTCTCGCCTGAGGTGCGGCTCACCGCCCAGCAGAATGTGGTCTTGGCGGGGATCAGCCCCGCCGACCGTCCCTTGGTCGAGGCACTGCTGGCCGAACATGGCATGGCCACGGCTGAGGGCGAGTCGGGATTGCGTCCCCTGCGCCGCTGGGCTATGGCCTGCCCATCCATGCCCACCTGCGGCCTCGCGGTAGCCGAGGCCGAGCGCTACATCCCCGAACTGATTAATGCTCTGGAGGATCTCGGCTTCGGCGACGAGCGAGTTTGGATCCGCCTGAGCGGATGCCCGAACGGGTGTTCACGTCCACCTACCGCCGAGATTGGCATCGTCGGACGCAGCGTGGGCCGCTACCACGTCTATGTGGGCGGTAGCTTCGCAGGCACACGCCTGGCGCGGCTGTATGCGCCCGATGTGCGGATCGCCGATCTGCCCGACCTGCTGGCGGATCTGCTCACTCGCTGGCGCGCCGAGCGTAGCCAGGGCGAGGCATTTGGTGACTGGGCGACTCGCGCTGGAATTGGCCAGGGCTGGCATGCGGAGTAGAGTCGCTGCTGCACCCCACGACAATGGCTATAGCAGTCCCTTTCCGGTTGTGAAGAGGAGTCAAGGCTTCAGCCGGCTAAAGCCTTGACTCCACCTTCACAACCGGGATAGGATTGCTATATAGTGTAACAGGAGCGAAGATCCATGAACCGTTTCATCTGGTTCCGCCCCCGATTGGCCGCATTCATCCTGCCGCTGCTGCTGATCATCACAGCATGTGGATCGGGGACTCCCGCCGCTGGGCCGACTACCGCGCCCGCTGCTGCGACGACAGCAGCCCCCACCGGCGGTGAGGCGACAACGGTACACCTGGCCTATTTCCCTAACCTGACTCACGCCGTAGCCCTGGTAGGTACGGCGAATGGCACCTTCCAGAAAGCCCTCGGCCCGAATGTCACCATTGACGTAAAGACCTTCAACGCTGGACCGGCCCTGATCGAGGCGCTCTTCGCCGGCGAGATTGACATCGGCTACGTTGGCCCTAATCCGGCCATCAATGGTTATGTAAAGAGCAAAGGCGACGCCCTGCGGATCATCGCCGGAGCATCCAGTGGCGGTGCGCTCTTCATCGTTCGCCCCGAGGCCAACATTAAGAGTCCGAAAGATCTTGACGGCAAGAAGATCGCTTCGCCTCAACTCGGCGGCACCCAGGATGTCGCTTTGCGCTATGTGGTGAAGGAGGCTGGCCTGAAGACTGCCGACCAGGGCGGCACCGTCACCATTCTACCCACGCAGAACCCCGATATTCTGACCCTTTTTCAGAAGGGCGATATTGATGGAGCGTGGGTTCCTGAACCCTGGGCCACCCGCCTGATCGTTGAGGCAAAGGGCCAGGTACTGATTGATGAGCGCGATATATGGCCCGACCGCAAGTTCACCACTACTCTGGTGGTGGTCAGCAGGAAGTTTCTTGCCGCCCACCCCGATCTGGTAGAGGCATTCTTGCGCGGCCACGTGGATACCGTCGCCTACATCAATAAGAATGCCGATGCAACCAAAACCCTGGTGAACAAGGAGATCGAGCGCATTACCGGCAAACCACTGGCCACCGCAGTGATTGATCAGGCCATCACCACCCTCGACTTCACCTACGATCCACTTGCCGCGAGCTTGTTTACGTCAGCAGATCACGCCTTTGCCCTAGGCTTCCTCGGCGACAGCAAGCCCGACCTGAGCGGGATCTACGACCTCGGCCCGATCAATAAGGTGCTGAAGGAGAAGGGACTGCCTGAGATAGCCGATAGCCGATAGCCGATAGCCGATAGCCGGACATCAGCGGCTATCAGCTATCGGCTATTTCTAAGAGATCAGTGAACCAGTTCGATGGTATCGGTCAGGCGTCCGCTCAGGTAGCGCTCAATCGCCGTGTCAACTGCCGGTATCCGGGTACGGATAGGCGTGATACCGCCACCGCGCAGCCGCTCGTCCATGCCTGCGCCCATCCCGCCGGCAATCACCATCTGGCAGTCGGCGATCATGGTCAGAAGCGTATCGTGATGATCCTGCGGCGATCCGTCAGGGTTATGCCCGTGACACGCGGACTTATCCCGGATCTCACGTGCCGTCTCCCGCCCTTCCTCAATCGTGACAACGACATACTGGCGGGCGCGTCCAAAGTGGCGGTGAATGGTGGTTCCGTCGTCGCTCACAATAGCGATCTTCATGCTGCTGTGCTGCTTTCTCCGGCGTGAGGTTCAGATGAATCCTGCACGCGCAGATCATGGGCGAGAGCGTCCTTCAATGCCTTGCGGTAGGTGTGTAGCCCGTGCAGCCGGGACGAAAAACCGCGAACAATGGTGAACAGGTCGTCAGCTATTTCCTGCTCAGAACTGAGGGTTTCCTGGTTCAAGACAAGCAAGGCACACTGATGGGTTTCGCACAGGTGGGTTACTAGCTCGTGCCCAAACCGAGCCAGCCGATCATTATGGGCAATGATCAGCGTTTCCACATCCCCGGCAATAATGGCATCCACAAGTTTCAGGAACTTCGGGCGCGTAAAGTCCAGTCCGCCCCCAGTTTCCGCAACCCACTCGTCTACCGTGAGTCCGCGTGCAGCGCAGAACAACTCAAGCGACTGCCGCTGACCGTCGAGATCAGATTTCTGCACCTGACGTGAGACGCGCACATAGACGATGGTTTTGCGCGGGTGTTGGTCGTTACTGCTACGCAGATGAAAAACCTGCTGAAGATGATCGTCGGTGTACATCCGCCTGTTTCCAGGCGTGCGCAACGGCGACAGTCGCCCCTCACGATCCCACCGCTGCAACGTCTTAACGGATACACCGATCCGATCTGCAAATTGACGCACTGTATATGTACTCATACCAAGGATTATAACACACGTTTAGGCACTTGCGTACTGAACATAACCTTCGTCCCTTATCCCCGTGTAGGGCAGCGTGATGGTAAAGCAACTCCCTTGACCAACCTCGCTCTCCACTGTCACACTACCGCCGTGGAGATCGGCGAGGCGGCGGACGAGCGCCAGCCCCAGCCCGGTGCCTTCGTATTGACGGCTCAGGCTCGAGTCAAGCTGGATGAAGGGTTGGAACAAGCGAGCGATATTATCGGGAGAGATCCCGATGCCGGTGTCGTGGATCATAAAGCGGATCACGCCCGCTATCGTATCCGTGATCACATTCAGGGTCACCACTCCCTTGTCGGGGGTAAACTTAACGGCGTTGCTCAGCAGGTTCACCAGCATCTGCTTCAGCCGTTTCGGGTCGGCATCCATTACCGCCAGATGGTCGTTCATGTGGAACGTAAGCGTGAGCGACTTCTTGAGCGCCAGCTCTCTGACAAACATCAGGCTCGCCTGACATATTTCAGAAACTGATATGATCTCCGTAAAGAGATCCATGCGACCGGCTTCCATCTTCGAGAGATCGAGGATATCGTTGATCAGCATGAGCAGGTGGAGACCACTGGACTCGATCAACGTGAGTGCGTCCTGCTGGCGCGGGTTGAGCGGGCCACGGATTTCTTCGCGCAGCCCCTCGCTCATTCCCAGGATCGCATTGAGCGGCGTGCGCAACTCATGACTCATGTTCGCCAGAAATTCGTCCTTGGTTCGCGCCGCCCGTGCGAGTTCGCTGTTGGCACGTCGCAAGGTCTCCTCGGCCTTTTTGCGCTCGGTGTTATCAATCATTGTCGAGCGACTCATGACATAGGTGCCCTGCGGGTCGTACATGGCGGTTGCATCAATTTGAACGTGGAAGGTCGTCCCATCTTTGCGGATACACTCATATTCAAGGCCGCGCATCCGGCCACTTTGCTTGAACTGCGTGAACTGTTCTTGGAAGGCCACACGACTCTGCTCGGTAATAAAATCGGTGAAGGGCCGACCAATCATCTCATCACGAGAATAGCCCAACCATGTCAACTCGGTCTGATTGATTATGCTCAGCATGCCATCTTTGTCCAGCGAGTGGTAGCCGTTCGGGGCGTTATCGTAGAGATCTTGGAATTCGGTGGTACGCTGGGTGACCCGCTCCTCCAAGGTGTGGTTCAGGTCGAGCAACTCCTGCTGTGCCGTCTTGAGGTCGTGGATGTCGGTTGAGTTGACCAGCACATGGATGACACGACCAGTTTCATCGTGAATCGGCTGCATTGAGGTGCGATACCAGCGCGGTTCGCCAAAGATCGCCCCCCGCCATTCAGAGACCACGCTGCGATTGTGGTGAATGACTTGGCGTAGCCGCTCCAGTTGCCCTGTTGCGGCATCGGGTGGGAACAAATCATGCAAAGTCTTACCAACGATTTCCTCTGGTGTCCGCTCAAAGAGACGTGCCGCCACTTCGTTAATGTACAAAAACCGGCCATCAGGATCAACGGAGTGGATCGCACTATCGAGACTCTCCATCAGCCCGCGATATTTCTCCTCGCTGCGCCGCAGAGCGATCTCGGCCTGTTTATGCTCGGTAATATCCTGCATAACTCCTATGATGCTGATCGGTTTTTGCTGCTGATCGAGGGTCATTTTGGCCGTGACGTGAATCCAGCGCACCTCATCATTCACCACAACCCGATAATCAGTGTTCAAGGGCGCACTATGCAGAGCGGCGATCCAGGAAGATTGAACAAGCTCGCGGTCATCTGGGTGAATGATGGCGGCGAGATCTTCCACTGTATGCACACCCGCGATCCACGCCACCAAGGACGAGCCACCCACAGAGGCCGTAAAAGTACCGGTCTGACAGTCTGCCGACCAACTGGCCACATGAGCAATTGCCTGAGACTCGGACAGGATCTGCGTACTGCGGTGCAGTGCCTCTTCCGTACGCAGGTAGACGATGATATTGCCGATCTCGGTGGCGATGGTTTCGAGTGTATGACGCGCAAAATCGGGTACCTGTTTCTGTCTATGTGATCCAACATTAAGGCTGCCGAGGATACGTCCCTGGTGGCGGATGGGGATCACGACCATGGCATGCACACCTTCGTGCCGAAGATGCGCGACCTGTTGTATCTCATCGTCGCCGATATACAATGACTTACCGTCAGAAATCCTCTGCGCATTCGGCGAATCCGCTGTGTAGCGTGATGCCAACTGGACAAACGCTGCACTCAGCCCCTGATGGTAGACCAGTTCGATCACACGCTGTTCATCATCAAAGAGGTAGATCCCACCGCAGTCGAAGTCCGAGACACGCAGCGCAATCTCAAAACAGAGTGGCCACGCCGCCTGAGGCGAGCTAACGGTGCTAATGATGCGGGCCAGATCGCGCTGGGCGCATACCACCACCTGCGTATGTTTTCGCTCACGGACGCGCAGGCTGTGCAAGCGCCAAACCAACACCAATCCGGCACAGATCGCGGTAAAGAAAACGACAGTCTGCCACAACCGATCATGGAGCGGTGTAGAGAAGAGATAACCAGCACCCGCAATACCTATTACCAGCAGCGTACCCACCCATGCAGGAATTACCCGTGAACGCGATTCAGAATTGTTGTCACCGCTCATAGAAAACTATTCCCCAGCACATAAAGGTGTCAATGTTGTTCATGCGTGCGGGATCTTCATCATACCTTGACGCTCGTGCTATACTGAAGCCGTCTCTCGCGTGCGGGATCTCATGCTATATCAGACCCTCATCATACCCCACATTTTCGCGCATTGCTGCCACCTGTACCTGCGCTATTTCTGACAGTGTCAGGAATTCCCCCACAGCGGAGTCATACGCTGCCTGCTACTGATATGCCGCATACCGATGCACACTAGGCCATACGGTGTGAGTCGTCATCTTCTGATTCTCACGTATGCAGGTGAAACGGATTATGTTTGGGAGATATCATGATGCATATTATGTTGGCAAGCGGGGATCGCATGCATGCACGCATGACTCAGTTCTTACTGAAGGATGTGGGCTACAATGTTGATCTTGTGGAAGATCAACAGGAGCTACGCGATCAGCTCAGGCAAGGGCAAGTTGACATGATCTTGCTCGACTCAGACTTTCCAGATCTGGATGGGTATGTATTTTGCCGTGAAATTCGCGCACAGTATCACACGCCCATTATCTTTCTGGCCGAGGAATGCGCGGTTGCTGATCGTGTCCGTGCCCTAAAACTCGGGGCCGACGACGTGCTGAACAAGCCATTTAACCCATCGGAACTTCTGGCACGGATCGAGGCAGTGATGCGCCGCTACGGCGATGAATTTATGCAGATCTACTCGGCCTATGAGCCCATGTCGGTGGGAACGCTACGTCTTGACCCCGTTCAGCGTCGGGTGGTGATTGGCGACACACGCGAGGAGAATCTGACGGAGCGCGAGTTCCAGTTGCTCTACTATCTGGTGCAGAACGCCTGCGGGGTACTCAGTTCACGCCAACTGCTTCAGCACATCTGGGGGATTGACGATGTGACTGACAGTAACCTCGTGCCCGTGTATATCGGGCGACTGCGCAAGAAGATCGAAGCCGACCCGCTACGTCCAAACCACATTGTTCGGGTGCGCGATCTCGGGTATAGCTTCCATCCGTAGGACTGCTTTCTGAAAGTTCGTACGGGGAGCCGGGAGCCGGGAGCCGGCTCCCGGCTCCCGATTCTTGGGTACAAGCGTGTTCGTTATTGCGTATCCTCGACGTAGATGATCTTGCTGCCCTGGGGGGCAAAACGCACGGGCACGTGGCGCAACTCGGGCAGCGCGGCGCGGATGGCTGCGTGGCGCTCGATAGGTGCGTAGAGCAGTAAGAATCCGCCGCCGCCCGCACCCAGGATCTTGCCGCCACTGGCCCCGGATGCCCGACCACGCTCGTACCAGTCATCAATCTGCGAACTCGTGATCCCCGATGCCAGCTCGCGCTTATGCATCCAACCCTCGTGCAGTACCTCGCCGAAGCTGCTCAGGTCGTCGCGAATCAGGGCGGCTCGCAGTTCGTGGGCGAGGTGTACCATGCGTTGCAGGCCGACCCGCCGCGCCCCGCCGGACTCGGTGTTGGCGCGCTGCTCATGCAACACGTTAGCCGTGGCGCGGGTGGCTCCGGTATAGAACATCAGCAGGCGTTCTTCCAGCCACGCCTTTGTCTGTGTCCGACAGATCACCGGGTCAACGAAAACACTCTCGTCGGGGTTGAACTGGATGAACTGGAGTCCGCCGTAGGCGGCGATATACTGATCCTGCTTGCCAATCGGCTCGCCGCAGCGCTCAATCTCGATCTGGCACGCCTCGCGGGCGAGACGGTCGGCACTGGCAAAGCGGTCGGTGAAGGCGTAGAGGGCGTTCAGCAGGCCAACGGTGTAGGTACTCGATGAGCCGAGCCCGGTACCCTGCGAGGGAATATCGGAGATGGAGGTAATCTCAATGCTGTGGTCGCGCCCGACCATACGCAGAGCCTCGCGGATCAACTGGTGGCGCAAATCATCAATGTGGTCAACAATCTCGGTGACGGAATAACTGGCGCGGATCTGGCTATCGAACTTGGCGTTGACGGTGATATAAATATACTTGTCTATACTGACGCTAACCACCGCCCCCGGCTCGTGGCGATAGTAGGCGCTGAGATCGCTTCCGCCCCCGGCGAAACTGATCCGCAACGGTGTTCGTGAGATAATCATAGCTTCCTCCATGAACAGCAGACGGCGAAGCCACAGCAGGCATAAGCCCGTTGACTGAAACACGGTGGAGCGGGTTTTGTACAGAGCGTAGCATAGCACGAGCGATGTTAGTACGGCAAGCGTGAGTATCGTAAGACACTGAACCCATAAAAGTAGCAGAAGGTCATTATGCAGGTGCGTTTATCCTGGCAGATCCTTGCCGCCATCCTGATCTTCCTGATCGCCCTCTGCATCCTTGGCCGTTCGCTGATCGGCGCAATCACCAGCATGGGACGGTCGTCCTCCATCGCTGTGGCAACAGTGACCGTGGTTACATCACCGCGCCCCACTCCGGTGACGGGGGCAACGGCGACGAAGCAGAAGGCTAGCCCTGTTCTTCAGTCCAGCCCGACGGAAACGATTCTTCCCCCTGAACCCAGCCCGACGGAAACGATTCTTCCCCCTGAACCCAGCCCGACGGAAACGATTCTTCCCCCTGAACCCAGCCCGACGCCGCAGCCCAGCTCGACACCGCAGCCCAGCCCGACGCCGCAGCCCAGCCCGACGCCGCAGCCCGAGTCGTTGCGGGTTCTGGCAGCGGGATTTGCCCAGCCGACTAGCGTACTGGCTTACGCATTCACCGTCGCCAACCCCAACCCCGACCTGATGGTTCGCGATACCCGCTACCAGCTTGTCGCCTACGACGCGAGCGGGATCGTGATCAAAACCGATACCGGCACCATCGGGTTGCTCGGCCCCGGCGAGCAGACGGGTGTGGCCGCCTTCCTGGAATTGGTGGGCGACCGGCGCGTCGTACGGGTTGAGGTCGTCCTTGGCGGCGGGCTTTTTCTCCAGCCCGCCAACTACCCCCCGATGACGAGCGAGAATCTGGCCTTTATGTCCGGCGACAAACCCCTTGTCACCGGGATGCTGCACAACCCCTACAGTCGCGATCTGCTTGATCTGCCGGTGACGGCGATCCTCTACCGCGACGACGGCACGATTATCGGGGGCGGATCGGCGAAGGTGCCATTTGTCCCCAAGGGCGGGCAGGCCGCCGCCGAAGTGCCTGTTTTGGTGGACGGCGATGTGGTACGTGCGGAACTCTACCCACGGATTGACACAATCCCAACCCCCTAACAGAAATGTCAACACGATTTAGGCATCATTTAGGCACCTTTTACTCCCCGCCTGTATCGTTCCCTTGCCACACCACATAGTACCCCAACTCCCTATCCCTCCTCAGTGGCTCAATATGCGTCGGCATCTCCTGCCGTGGTCGTCATACGTGCTGCGGTAGGATGCTGGCCGTCGTAGAGCGAGGGCTGCGTGCGCGCCATCTTTCTTGATCGGGATGGGGTGATCAACGAGAATCGTGCCGACTACGTGACCTCGTGGAAAGAGTTTCGCCTACTTCAGGGTTCTCTGGAGGCACTAGCGCTGCTCACCCGATGCGGATACCGCATCTTCATTGTGACCAACCAGGCGTGCATTAACCGTGGGCTGGTGGAGCGGACGACGGTTGATGCCATTCACCTACGGTTGGCACAGATCGCCCTGAATCACGGCGCACGAATCAGTGATGTTCGCCTCTGTCCGCACCGGCCCGACGAGAACTGTAGGTGCCGCAAACCGCAGCCAGGGATGCTGCTCGACCTCGCCCATCAGTACGACATTGACCTTGATCATGCAACCTTCATCGGCGACACCCTGAGTGATGTTGCTGCGGGGCGGGCCGTCGGATGTCAGACCGTCCTGGTACGCAGCGGGCGCGGTGCGGAACAATGCCGCATGCTTACCGATGACACACCTCAGCCCGATTATATTGCCGCCGATCTGCTCACTGCCTCGCGCTGGCTTTGTGGTCGGCGCGAGACAGTGCTGACACCATGTTGACATGGCAGGAACTTGGGATTTATCTGCGCCTGCTGCTCCGTTGGTCGCCCCTGGTGATTGTCGCCATCGCGATCTCCAGCGGTAGTGCGTGGTTTATCGCCCGCAACCAGCCCAACGTCTACCAGGCGCGGGCCACGCTGATGGTGGGTAATAATTTTGAGGCATCTTCGCCCAACACCTTTGCCGTTGATCTAAGCAACTCGCTAGCGCGTTTCTACGAGGTTCTCCTCCACCGCGAAGTTATTCTCAGCCCGGTGGCCACTCAACTCAAGCTCAGTTTTCCGGCGGAACTGATCAACACCATGCTCACGGTGTCAATCAACCCCCAGGCGAACCTGCTAGAGATTGCAATCACCGACAGCAACCCGGAGCGCGCTGCGGCATTGGCCAACGCCCTTGGTCGGCAATTGATCGCCTACAGCCCCAACTCACCCGAGAAGGTGGCAGCGCAACACGCCGAGGTTGATCGCCAGATCACAGAGACCCAGGCGACCATCGCGGATACCGACCACAAGCTGGAGGAGTTGCGCACGCGGCAGAAGCAACTCAATGCGGCCATCGATCTGCGTGAGAACCAGGATCAGATTGACCAGCTTGAGAAGGCTCGCAGTAAAGCTCAGGATGGCTACAACCAACTGCTGCTCCTGCGCAACAATAGCGCAGCCAATACACTCTCGTTTTTTGAGCGGGCGAGCCCGCCCACAGCGCCGCTGCCCCAAAAACGATCCCTGATCGTTGGCGGTGCAGGTATGGGCGGACTGCTGATCGCTATTGTCTCTGTCTTGTTCCTCGACCGCATTGATAACCGCTGGCGATCAGGTGGCGACCTCCAGCAGCGGATCGGGATTACCCACCTTGGCAGTATAAATCACGCTGGCTGGAAGCCGGACATCCCGTTGGGGCAGTACGACCAGCGCGCTGTGCGCGATACCCACACGCAGATCGCGCTCGTGGCCAGTGACGAGCCGCTGCGTCTGCTGCTGGTGAGCAGCCCGCGCCCCAGCGAGTCGCGCAGTATCTACGCGGTTGATCTGGCGCACATCTATGGGCAGGCCGGGCACCGGGTGCTGCTGGTAGATGCCGAGTTGTCGCGATCGCATATCGGAAAGATCCTACGCCTGCACGAGCAGGACGAGAGCGGTAGCGGGACGGCGCAATCTGCCATTGAACGTTGGTCGAACGACTCCCCGCACTCGTACACGATGCCCACCGAGCTATGGATGCGTATGCGGGCCACCTCGATGGATAACGTGATGATGTTGCCAAGTCAGATCGAGAGTGAAGGCATGCCGCTGTTGGTGCCATCGCTGCACTGGCCCAAGCTTGTGGACGCCCTGCGCAACAGCGCCGATGTGGTGATTTTCGACGGCCCGTCCGCTCTCACCGGGGCCGATGCGGCTCTGCTGGCACCGCTGGTAGACGGCGTCGTGCTGGTACTCAGCCCCAGCACAGACTCACGCTCGGAGGTGGAGAAGTCGAAGCAGTGGATCCAGCGCAACCGTGGATCCAGATTGCTGGGTGCCGTCACCGTGAGTAGCGAGCCGTCGGCACGTACCACACGTGCGCCACGACGCCTCCCCGCCATTGGTTTCTCCATTGGTGCCGATGGACTGACGATTACCCTGCCCACACGTGAGCGCCAGTCGCCGCAGATGGAAGATGTGCGGGGCAAGGCGTTCGTCCCGCAGACGGCGGCGCATCAGCCACAGACGGAAGAATCAGCGGTGATCATCACCCCGCCACCGCCTACCGTGATCATTACCCCGCCACCCGTCACAACGTCTGGCGTGTCCACTGGTTCAGACACGAGCACGACCCGGCGACGACCGATAGTGCGGCAGGAAGGTATGCGGCGACGACGCGGCGCAACTGAGCAGGCCGATCCTCCGCCGCTAGAGCGCACAGTTGGTGGGTAAACAGCATGAACGATCGCATCCGACTCTACCTTGGGCGGCAGGCCACATCGCCCGCACGCTACCTAGCAGAGCAGAGCATTCAATCCTGCATCGGCTGGGTACCGAGCATCCTGGGGGTTGGCCTGCGCGCCATCCTCTACCGAGCCATCTTGCGTATGGAGAGTATGGCCGCCATTGAGGACGGGGTGCGTATCCGCTTCGCCTCGAACATAAGCCTGGGCCGAGGCGTCTACCTCGATCATGGCAGCTACCTCCACGCTTGTCCACATGGTATCCACATTGGCGCGGAGAGTATGGTGATGAAAAACGCCATCCTGCACGTCTACAACTTCCGTGACTTGCCCCACGCGAGGATCAGTATCGGTGCGCGCTCGCTAATTGGCGAAGCGTGTATTCTGCGCGGCCAGGGTGGGATTGTCATTGGCGACGATGTGTATCTCGGCACACTCGTACAAGTACTGGCGGTTAACCATATTTTTGCCGACACGAGCCGACCCGTGAGTCAGCAGGGCATCACGGCCCAGGGCATTGAGGTAGCCGACGGAGCCTGGATCGGCAGCGGGGCGATTCTGCTGGATGGTGTGCGGGTGGGTCGCAACGCGGTGGTGGGAGCGGGTGCGCTGGTGAGTCACGATGTGCCGGACTATTGCGTGGCCGTGGGCAACCCGGCCCGCATCGTGCGCGATCTGCGCGAGGCACCGCTGGATCGGGGCCGCTACGCGGCCATGCCTGTCTACCAACGGTGAGCGGCGCAGGGCCACAAATCCTGGAATGATCAGATGTTGGCTCTCTGTGCCAGCAAAGCTGGCACAGAGAGCCAACATCTGAAGGCTTCTGGATGAATAACAAAGCGAGGGAAC
>CAIXLU010000270.1 GCA_903920315.1 uncultured Oscillochloris sp. | reverse complement strand
GAGCAGAAGGGCTGCCGTGCTGCCAACATTGCCAAAGCCCTGGATAACCACGCGCAGGCCATTGAGGTCGCGGCCAAGGTGGCGGGCAATCTCGCGCACCATCAGCATCACACCGCGTCCGGTGGCATCCACGCGACCAAGGGAGCCGCCAATGTTAACCGGCTTCCCTGTGACCACGGCGGACACGGTGTAGCCACGGTGCATCGAGATCGTGTCCATAATCCAGGCCATCATCTGGGCGTTCGTACCCATGTCAGGCGCGGGAATATCGCGCTCGGGGCCAAGCAGAATTGAAATCTCGGTAGCAAAACGCCGGGTGAGGCGTTCAAGTTCGCCGAGCGAAAGCTGATTCGGATTGACGATCACCCCGCCCTTTGCCCCACCGTAAGGGATGTTCACCAGAGCGCACTTCCAGGTCATCCACATCGCCAGAGCGCGCACCTCGTCAATATCCACATTGGGGTGGTAGCGAATGCCGCCCTTCACGGGGCCGCGACTGAGGTTATGCTGCACGCGGTAGCCGGTGAACATGCGCGTGCCGCCATTGTCCATCTTCACCGGAAAGTTCACCGTCAGTTCGCGCTGAGGCACCCGCAGTATGGCGCGGATTCCATCGGGCAGGCCCAAGATGTTGGCGGCGATGTCGAACTGCTGTTGGGCGATGCGGAAGGGATTATCGCCGTCAGACGGCATTGTCTTGTCCTTTGTCACAGCAAACTCTTGCGCATATAGTACCAGGTACCCTGGCGAAAAAAGAGCCACGCCAGGAGCGAGCGGCGGGTGTGGGCCTCCACAAATCCGAGGCTCAGGTAGAGGTTGCGCGCACCGGTGTTATGGGAACTCACATAGAGTCCCAGAAATCGCTTGCGGCGGGCGCGAGCCTCCTCCTCGGCGCGAGCGACCATGCGACGGGCCACACCACTGCGCCGGTATGACTCAAGGACGGCCACATCGGACACGAATCCCTCGTGGTGATCAATGCGGTGGTCGAGAATCGAGAGGGCGAAGAGCGAGCGGGTCGAACCCCACATGCCGAGTACTTCCTGAAAAGCCAGTTCGGCAATCCCCGCGTCATCGTTGGTCATCTCCCACGTGCGGAGGGTGATCGTGCCGATCAGTAGGTCATCCTGCTCGGCAACAAGCATGCCACGCACTGCCGCCGCACCCTGGCGTTGCCACGCGCATGCGAGAGCCTGGGTGCCGCGTTCGATGCCGTTGCGACCAAACGCACCACCGAAAGTGTCGGCGAACGCCCGACTATGCAGATCGATGATCGCGGTGACATCGCCCACGTGAGCCGGGCGAATCAGCGCGGTGATGGGCAGATCTACCTCCGCGTGTGGCGGCAGAATACCCGACTGGCTCTGGAGTACGTGTATGGTCATAACAAAAGGCAGGGGTCAGGGGGTCGGGGGTCAGGGGTCAGGGGTCAGATGGCGAATAGCAAGCAATCTCCTGCCACCTGCCTCCTGCCTCCTGCCTCCTGTACCCTGCCCCCGCCCCCGGCCTCCTGCGCTAGCGGGCCGTCAGTTCAACAACACGGCGATCCAGACGGGCGGAAATATCGCGGTACATATTGCCGCGCATCTGCTCAGCCTTGAGCTGTCGGCGGAGGGTGAAGGCATACACGGCAGTGCCGGACAGCAGGGCTAGCAGCAGCAAATTCAGCTTCATGATGGCTCTCCTCAGAGGGGTCTCGTCCCGTCCACTATTCTAGCGCAGGGCAGCGCAACCTTCAAGGGGCGGAAGGCGGGATTGCAGGAGGCAGGGGGCAGGAGGCAGGTGGCCTACTGCTCACTGCTCACTGCTTATAGCAAACCTAAACTGGCAATACCGCAAAAATCACCCTGTCATGTCATGCTGAGCGAAGCGAAGCATCTATCCCGGCATCCTGACAGACCCTTCGCTTCGCTCAGGGTGACATGGGGCGCGGTTGTGCTGATGACAGGGTGAGTTTTGCGGTATTGCCTAAACTGGTTGTGAAGTTACAAAATCGCTCGCGACTGAAGTCGCGCCTGCGGGGCCTTCGGCTGGATGTCGGCCTCTGCCGACGCCGGAGCCGTCCACGTAGGCGGACGGTCGGCCAGCGGCCTCTGTGCTGCGACAGAGTGCAGTTGGACAAGACGCTACCCTACATTTGAGGTGGGGAGCAACGGTCGCCGTAGCTTGCGCTTAGAGCGGGCCGGTCGCCAGGAGTGGGTACACAACGGGGCCACCACTGCTTAGGTCGGTACGACCGTCGTGAGGATTGGCTCTGGATCAAGGGGCTGCGCGCAGACCCGATTGCGCCCCGCATGCTTTGCCTGGTAGAGCATGCGATCAGCGCGCTCAAGCAGTTGGTCAAGGGTTTGGGGCAAGTCGGGGAGGCACTCGGTCACGCCTGCACTTATCGTCACATGAATGTCGTGTAGGGACGTGGGAACGCCAGTTGTGGCAATGTGCTGGCGCAAACCTTCAAGCTGAACCCACGCCCGTTCGCTGGTGTTTCCGGGTAGCATCACGGCAAACTCTTCGCCGCCGATGCGACCGAGCAGCGCTTCCGCTGGCATGTGTTCACGACACTGCGCTGCGATCCAGGTGAGTACGTGATCCCCAACGGCGTGGCCGTAGGTGTCATTCACCTTCTTGAAATAGTCAACATCAAGCAGCGCAACCGCAAGGGGTTGGCGATCCTGCTGGATTTGCCGCAAAAGCGCTTGTCCCAATGTGAAGAAGTGACGGCGGTTGTTAAGGCCGGTGAGCAGATCGGTGACGAGGGTCGCGTAGAGTTGAGCATTCAGAATGGCGATAGTCGCTTGTTGGGCGAAGAGGCGTAACAACCACGCATCATCGTTCGTGAAAGGCCGGACATTGGTGTGGTTCCTCACCCCAAGCACCCCAACCAGTTGTTCGCCATGAAGCAAGGGTACGTCGAGCGCCGCCGTGATGCCGTTGGTCACGGTGGCGTCGAGCGCCCCCGGCCACGCGCAATAGACGTTCAAAAGGAGGCTCTGGTGGTGCCGTGCGACATAATCCGCCGCCCCTACAACGGGGCGATGAGGGCGTGGCGCTTGGGCAGAATCGGGTGGATAATGGGCGGCCAACGTGAGTTCTTCATGCCCCGCGTCGTAGATCAACAACTCGGCGCTCTCCACTTTGAGGAGTATCGCCGCCCGTGCGACAATGGATTGGAGTAGTTGCGGCTGCGAGCGCTCGATCAAAATCTCGGCCAGCGTGCTGCTCATTGCCTCAAGGGCGGCGACACGCTGTTCGGCGATCTGAGCGCTCGTCTGGGTCGCCTGTTGGCTCGTCTTCAGGTCGCTCAGCAACCGCTGAACCACGAGGCCCGCCAGTCCCATCGTGCAGAAGGTGTTGCCGGTCAATGCGCCCAAAAAGCCAACCAACTGGGGGCTGCGCAAGGTGAAGAAATCGCTAATCGGTACCATGGCGGCGTCAACGCCACGCACCAGACCGGTCAGGGCGGTCATGGCGAACGCGAAGGTGGAGAACTGTGCGGCGAGCCGTAACGTCGGTGGGGCATGCCGCAGCAAACACCAAACATTGTCGCTGAACACGACGAAAATCGTCAGCGCAACAATGATGACCCGTGCATTTAGGTTATCGTGAACTAAGGTGAAATAGCTCAGGAGGAGCAGACTCAGGCTGATGAAGGGATAGCCCCAGCTGCGTCGTGTGGGTGAGGGTGCCGTGAGAAAGCGGTGGATCCCGTCCTGAAGCAGCGCAGGCCCAAGCATCACAAAACCGTTGGCGATAATGATCGAGACAAGGTCGGGGATCTGCCCTCGGGCGAGGACAAGGACGCAGCCGATGGCAAAGGTCGTGTTGCCAAGCGCCCAGCGACTGAGGCCGGGATAGAGTGGGGCGATCCGGTAGATAAAGATCATCACCGCCGCATTGATCAGACTGGAAAGGGCGGTAAGCACGAGGATGGTACGAATGTCAAGGAGTGGCATGCCGACCTCCCGACTGGTATCGGCGATCTGCGAACGGGTCGGCTTAGGCGCACACGAGTAGGGATATTATAAACGAACTCCCATCTGGTTCATAGAGGGTGCGTAGTAGGTCAGGCTACGATAGAGCAATCCTACGCGGGTTGTGAAGCCGGGAGGCTGAAGCATCCGGCTCTGTGGGGGTACGAAGCCTGTCTTCGCAGGCTCATCAAGGCCGCGTAGGCGGCCTTTGCAACCGTAGAGCCTGCGGCTTCAGCCGCCGGGCAACCTTCACAACCCCGATAGGATTGCAATCCTGCCACCTGCCACCTGCCACCTGCCTCCTGCCTCCTGCTCACTGCCTCCTGCCTCCTGCCTCCTGCCTCCTGCCTCCTGCCTCCTGCTCACTGCCTCCTGCTCACTGCTTCCCGCGCTGCCGCCAAGCGTTATACAGGGCGATGCTACCGGCCACCGAGGCGTTGAGCGAGGCGATCTGTCCGGCCATTGGCAGGCGCACCAAGAAATCGCAGCGCTCACGCACGAGGCGGGAGAGGCCCGGCCCCTCGGCACCGACGACTAGGGCCAAAGGCAGATTAAGGTCAGCGACATCGAGATCCTGGGCCTGCTCATCATCCTCCAGACCAACCACCCATACGCCTTGTTTCTGAAGGGTGGCGATTGTCTGGGAGAGGTTGCCCACCAACACGATTTTCAGGTGTTCGGTGGCTCCGCTAGAGGCGTTGACCACCGCTGGGGTGATCTCGGCGGCACGGCGACCGGGCAGGGCCACGCCGTGGACACCCACCACCTCGGCGGTACGCAGCAGCGTACCGATGTTCTGCGGATCTTGCAGGTGGTCGAGCAGCAGCAGCAGGGGCGGCTCACCACGCTCGGCAGCCAGTGCCAAACACTCGTCCAGCTCGACGTAGGGATATTCGCCCGTTTCCAGCATCACGCCCTGGTGGTTCGCGTCGCGCATCTGCTTATCAAGAATCTGGCGCTCGACGCGCTGAATGGTCATGCCAGCCAGTTCGGCCTGCTTGACGATCTCGGCGATCACGCCGGTTTCCTGGACGCCATTGGAGACCACTAGGCGATGCATGGTGCGGCGACCCGCCAGGATAGTCTCACGCACAGCGTTGCGACCGTATAACAGTTCGCTCATAAAGCCTCATGTATCAAGGAGGCAGGCGGCAGAAGGCAGGGGGAATGTGTCCCCCGCCTGCCTCCCGCCACCTGCCTCCTGCTTCCTGCTTCTTACAGCCCTAGGGCGTCTTTGATCCGGCCCAAGAAACCTTCATCACGAGAGCTTTGATCCTCTGGATCAAAGGTGTGCGCAAGCTCCGTGAAGAGTCTACGCTGTTGGTCGTTCAGCTTTGCGGGTACCATCACCCGGATGATGACGATCTGGTCGCCACGACCGTTCTGACGCAGAAAAGGCACGCCCTTGCTCCTCAGCTTAAAGGTCTGTCCGGTCTGTGTACCGGGCGGGATGCGCAGCTTCTCGGTGCCGTCGAGGGTAGACACCTCCAGATCTTCGCCGAGGGCGGCCTGGGCCACATTCAGCTTCAGTTCCAGAATAATATCGTTGCCGTCGCGCAGGAAGATCGCGTGCTGCTGTACATCAAGGGCGACGTAGAGATTGCCGAAGGTGCCGCCCCTGGGGCCAGACTCGCCCTCGCCGCTGATGCGAATCTGCTGGTTGCTATCCACACCGGCGGGCACCTTCACGATTAGGCGGTGGTTCTGGCGTACCCGGCCCTCGCCACGACACTCGCGGCAGGGGATGGGGATCACCGTGCCGCTGCCCCCGCAGGAGTCGCAGATAGTCACCGTCACCATGTTGAAGAGGGGGGCGCGCTGGCGCACCTCGCCGCTGCCACCGCACTTGGGACAGCGCACCGGATCGGTACCGGGTTCGGCACCGCTGCCCTTGCAGCTTGGGCACCCCTCAAGGCGGCGGAACTCGATCTCCTTCTCGCAGCCGAAGACCGCCTCCTCAAACGACAGACGCAGGTTGTAACGCAGGTCGGCACCGCGCTGGGGTCCGCGCTGAGTGCGCTGACCACCGCCGCCAGCCCCGCCAAAGAAGGCGTCGAAGATCGTGCTGAAGGCATCCCCACCGCCGAACGGGTCGTACCCCGCGCTGCCGCCGCCGGGCGCACTGTGGCCGAAGCGGTCGTACATCGCCCGCTTCTGCTCATCGGACAGCACCTCGTACGCCTCGTTGATCTCCTTGAACTTGGACTCGGCGCTGTCCTCTCTATTCACATCGGGGTGGTACTGGCGAGCCAGGCGACGGTATGCCTTCTTGATCTCATCTGGTGATGCCCCCCGGCTCACTCCGAGTACCTCGTAGTAGTCACGCTTCGCGCCCGTTGTCATAATCTACTCCGCCTTATACTCGCCGTCCACCACATCGTCAGGCTGGCTGTCGGCGGTGTTCTGAATGGACTGGCCCGCCTTCTGCATCACCACAGAGAGCTCGGCAGTACGGTTGCGGATCTCCTCAACATCATCACTCGAAAGGGCACCGCGCAGGGCGGTGATCGCATCCTCAACCTGAGTACGAACCAGGCCATCGAGCTTTTCACCGGTCCCGCGCAGAGCCTTCTCGGCGGCGTAGATCATGCTATCGGCACCGTTACGCACGTGGATCTGTTCACGCCGCTGCTGATCCTCCTCCGCGTGCAACTCAGCGTCTCGCACCATCTGATCAATCTCCGCTTCGCTGAGTCCCGACGAGGCGGTGATCGTAATACGCTGCTCCTTTTCGGTGGCCTTATCCGTAGCGGTCACGTTCACGATTCCGTTCGCATCAATATCGAACGTCACCTCGATCTGGGGCATACCACGGGGCATAAACGGAATGCCGGCCAACTCAAACTTGCCCAGGCTCTTGTTGAAGCGCGCCTCGGCGCGTTCGCCCTGGAGGACGTGAATCTCCACGCTGCTTTGGTGGTCGCTGGCGGTCGAGAAGACCTGGCTCTTGCGGGTGGGGATGGTGGTGTTGCGCTCGATCAGCGGAGTCATTACGCCGCCCAGAGTCTCAATGCCTAATGTCAGGGGAGTGACATCGAGCAACAGCACATCCTTAACCTCGCCGCCAAGCACACCGGCCTGCACAGCGGCACCTATAGCCACTACCTCGTCGGGGTTGACGGTGCGGTTCGGCTCTTTGCCGAAGAACTTGCGCACGGCCTCCTGCACGGCGGGCATGCGCGTCTGGCCACCCACTAGGATAACCTCATCAATCTGGCTGGGCTTCACATCGGCGTCCTTGAGCGCCTGGCGCACTGGCCCCATACACCGCTCGATCAGGTCGCCGGTAAGTTGATCCAGCTTGGCTCTCGTCAAGACGTAGCTCAGATGCTTCGGGCCGCTGGAATCGGCGGTGATGAAAGGCAGATTAAGCTCGGTCTGCATCACCGTCGAGAGTTCCATTTTGGCTTTTTCCGCAGCCTCTTTGAGTCGCTGGAGGGCCATGCGGTCGGAGCGCAGATCAATGCCGTGTTCCTTCTGAAACTCGCCGCCGAGCCACTCGATGATGCGCTGGTCAAAGTCATCGCCGCCGAGATGCGTATCGCCGCTGGTGGACTTCACTTCCACCACGCCCTCGCTCAGTTCCAGCACTGATACATCGAAGGTGCCGCCGCCAAGGTCGTAGACCACCACCAGTTCGTCTTTGCCCTTCTTATCAAGGCCATAGGCCAAGGCGCTGGCGGTCGGCTCGTTGACGATACGCAACACCTCCAGCCCCGCGATCTTACCGGCGTCCTTGGTGGCCTGGCGCTGGCTATCGTTAAAATAGGCTGGCACCGTGATCACCGCCTGCGTCACCGGCTCACCCAGATACGCCTCCGCATCGGCTTTGAGCTTTTGGAGGATCATCGCCGAGACCTCGGGCGGGGCGTAGTCGCGGTCGCCCATCATCACCCGCACATCGCCGTTTGTCGCACCAACGAGCTTATAGGGCACCAACTCGCGGTCGCGCTGCACGGTGACATCGGCAAACTTGCGGCCAATAAAACGCTTAACCGAGGAGATCGTATTTTCTGGGTTGGTGACCGCCTGACGGCGGGCGACTTGGCCAACCATACGCTCGCCGGACTTATTCATCGCCACGACCGACGGCGTCAGACGGGCACCCTCTGCGTTAGGGATGACCACTACCTCGCCACCCTCAACCACCGCGACCACAGAGTTGGTTGTACCAAGATCGATACCAATAACTTTAGGCATATGTCTATCTATCGATTCTTTCGTTGAGGCGTAGCAGGGGCAAATCCCCTACTGCGCCCCTACTACCCTCTTCCCACCTTCACCATTGCCGGGCGGAGTATGCGCTCGCGGAGCCGATAGCCGCGCTGAAGCTCTGCGATCACCTTGCCATCCTGGCCCTCGGCGTCCTCATAGAGAACCGCCTCATGAATGTTCGGGTCAAAGTCTTGGCCAAGGGTCTCGATTGCCTTCACGCCCTCACTCTCCAGCAGCGTGCGCAGCTTCTGAGCGATCAACTGAGTGCCGCCCCACCAGGGCGACTCTGCGACCTCGGGGGGGATATTGGCGATGGCACGGTCGAAGTCGTCCACCACCGGAAGGATCTTCAGCAACAGGCCAGCACCGGCGCTGCGGATCAGTTCGCCCCGCTCAATATCAGCACGGCGCTTAAAATTCTTATAGTCGGCGGTGGCGCGCAACCACTGGTCCTTATACTCAGCGGCCTGGGCCTCAGCCTGGGCCAAGCGAGTCTCCAGTTCCGTCGTGGGGTCGGGGATCGTCTCAACGCTGCCCTCCACCACATCGCCGGCGGATGGGCTATGTGTCTCCGGCTCGGTCGTCATCTGCTCCTCACTCATACTGCTCCCCTCGTGATATATAACATACCGATGGAGCGGCGGGGCCGCTCCAGGGTGTCTTCCGTGACCGCATCTCTGTCTATACTACAGGCCACCCTCAAAGGGCGGGCGGGTCTCGCCCGCATAGAGATCGCCGAGCAGGTTGCTCATCAGCGACGAGATGTAGCGCACTGTCGAGATCGAGCGCGGGTAGGCCATGCGTGTGGGGCCGATCACACCAAGGACTCCCGTCACCGTCCCGCCGACCCCATAGCGAGCCAGGACGACGCTATACTCACGCATCTCATCCTCGCTATGCTCGCCACCAATGATCACCTGAACCCCCTCGCTGGCCAGAGCCTGCGGGATCAGCGGGCCAAGGCCACGTCCATTCTTGAGAATCTCCAGAGCGCGGCGCAGGCGCTCGACCGCACGCTCGGCATCGTCGCGGGTCAGAGAAGGGATAAACTCCGGCTGACTAAGCATCTCCAGCAGACCATCGGAGTGAATCTGCTCACGGGCCTGCTCCTCAAACGTCAGCATCGCGTGGGTCACTAAATCAATCACCGTACGATCAAAATCGCCAAAGAGCGGGGTGGGCTGCTGGGCGTCGTGGGCGACCAGATTCTCAACCTGGCTCACCGTCAGATCCGCAAACTGGTCGCTGATCCGACCGGCGCCACGGCGCAGATCCTCTGGACTGCGGGCCGTATCGGGCGAGAACGTCTGCTGCTTCACAATACCGCCGTGAAAGACCAGCACCGCAAGCACCATCGTCTCGTGGATACTGATCAACTCCAGGTTCTTAAAGCGCAGGTGTTCAGCGCGGGGCGGCGTAACCAGGGATGCGTTCTGGGCGGTGCGGGCAAGCACCGCGCCCGCGAGCTGGATCCACTGATCGAGTTCACCGCGCACCTGATAGAACTGGTGGCGGATCATGCGCTGCTCGTCCAGCGAGAGCGAGGTGCGCTCCATCAGATTCTCGACAAAAAAGCGGTAGCCGGCATCGGTCGGCACGCGCCCCGCCGACGTATGCAGGTGCGTCAGGTAACCAAGATCCTCAAGGATGGCCAGTTCATTGCGCACCGTTGCCGAGGAAAACCCCAGGCCGTATTTACGCACAAGCATCTCCGAGGCGACCGGCGTAGCCGTCTCGACGAACTCCTGAACCACAATTTTGAGGATGAACAGTCGCCGCTCAGTGAGGGTCGCCGCCATAGCAGGACGTCCTGACAAGCTTCGCGACGGTTGTCCCGCCGCCCCGGCATCGTGTGCCAGAACTGCGGCCCAAGGCCAACCCGCTGCGCTCATTGGTCGCTTTAGCACTCACGGTACGAGAGTGCTAAGGATCAAGGCTAAAGGAGTGGCGTGCAACCTATGCACGCCGACAGGTATGATACCACGACTCCCGCCACTTGTCACGGGCGAGCGCGACGGGGACAGGGCGTGAGTACGGTCACGCGCTCGGCCCGTAAATGGGCGAACTCTTAGGAACGAAGACCGCCTGCGCGGCATCAGGCATGCCGTGCAGACGCAAATGGCCTCACTTGATGCTAATTCCAAGCACCGACAGGCTGATCATGCGGTCGGGATGATCGGGCGGGCTATCAGCGGGAGCGTCCAGGTATAGCACATGCTCGCCGGGCGGCAGGATCAGGTGCAGGCTGCGTTGTATTCTCCCTCTGGTTATTGTCATTGAAAAGGACATACCATCATCAAGGCGCATCGTCAGGAGGCGATCATGCTGAAACGACTCGGCGTCTATCCTCAGCGTCACCGAGCGGGCCGCTCCCGTGGGGTTGAGCAGATATATGTGTGCAGATGAGCCCATCCATCGCCAGCGGCGGTCGTCTTGGCGCTCAATATCGCCCCAGCCATCGCCAAGGTAGGCCAGGGGGCGCGGGGTGGCGGGACGAGGCACCGGATAGACCGTGATCAGATCATCGTTATACGTTGCGCGCAGGCCCATGTGAGCGACTAATACGCTCATCGGCGGTACGGTGGACTTCATGGCTAGTTTATGGAACATCACATAGCGGACATCGTAGGCGGCGAGGGTCTCGCGGGCGAGGGCGGGCCAGCCAGGCGTGAGGATATCATCGGCCACATAGCTGCCAAGGCGGAGTTCCTTCACCCCAGGAGCATAGCGTCCGAGGGGGTAGGGCGGCTCCCGGCCAATGAATCCACCGATGATCGGCCAGCGATGGAACGTCTGATACCAAAGATTTTCGCTATTGGAGAAGTTCAGGTGGAGGGGTACGGGCAACAGCGCACCGTCGGGGACGGGCATGCTCAGGTAGGGCGCGGGTACTGGGCGGCTATAGAGGGGCGGGATGACGGCCCAGCCATCTACGATAACGATGGTGAGCAGTAGGACAGCGACAAGCAGTCTGGGATGGCGGCGGGAGACAAGCATACGGCGAACTGCCACGCCAGAGAGCAGGGCGCAGATCAGGATCGTGATCAGCACCATGTGGTTGGGGCGGTGGCTAGAGCGGATACCGGGCAGGTCGCGGATGAGGGCATAAGGCATCGGGATGCCGGTATCAACACCGAAGACCGCGAGGCGCGACCCTGTGGCGAGAATGGCGGCGGTGAGGCCGAGGACGGCCCAGCGCCAGGCCCAGCGCCAGGCCCAGGCGAGGCCCAGGGTGGCGAGGCAGGTGCCGACGAGTCCGAGCGAGACATTCCAGAGGATGCCGTCAGGATAAAGCGACTCATAAAAGCGGGTGATAGTGGTGCCCCAGAGGGGGTGGTTCGGGTTCGGCAACCAGAACGAGATCAGGTCAGCCACCGAATCCTTCTGCTCAACGCGGGCATCGCCAAGGAGGATATCGCCGGTTTGGGCCAGGCTCACGAGGCGCGGGGCCATCAGCACGAGCCAGATCAAGATGGGGGAGAGTCCCCAGAGCAGGGATGCGGGATGAAGGGTGAAAGATGAGCCAGGCAACCGTAGTCCCTCATCCTTCCCGCTTCCGCTCTCCCCCTGTGTCGGCTGGATCGCCCATAGGCCAGCCGCGAGGCCGGTGTAGATCAGGGCGAAAAGGCCATAGTACCAGGTGCCAAGGCCAACACAGAGCAGGAGGGCGATCGTAAGGAGGGCATAAGGCCAGCGGCGGTGGCGGAGCAGGGCGAGGAGCGCCCAGGCAAAGAGGGGGAGCCACTGGATCGATGCTACCTCAAGCTGCGCGTCAAGTACCTTCTGCATATGGAAGGGCGAAAAGGCGTAAACTGCGCCAGCGATAAGGGCAGCGAGGTCGTTCTGATGAACGATGCCCGACGCCCGATGCCCGATGCCTCTCTCGATTCCCTGCACATCCTGTTGGCTGTTGGTCGCAAGCACATCGCGTGTGAAGAGAAAGGTGAAGTAGCCGCCGAGGATAAAGCTGGCGAGGACGAGCAGGTTATAGGCGGGCAGGGGGCCAAAGGTGAGGGTGATAGGCAGAGCCAGGAGGCCCTGGGGCAGGCTGAGTGTCTGCCAGAAGAGGTCGAGACCCTGGGGATAGAAGAGCAGCGGCGAGAAGAACGGATCGCGGGCAGTGGAGATCGCACGGGCGGCCCACCAGACATTCCAGATGCCAAGGTAGCCATCCATTTGACCCGGCTGATTAGCAATGATCCGCTCGCCGAGCTGCGTCGGCATCGGATAGGTTACGGCCAAGGTGAGGAGAGTGTAGCAGCCGAGGGCGAAGGCGTGGGTCTGCCAAGTGCGAGCGGTTCGTACAGCGGATATCTTCACAGGCCCTCGGCGAACAAAAGGGGCGACGCCGAGGCGCATTATACACTGATCGATATCCCGAGACTGCGCTGTATTGGGCCTAGAAGTAGCGTGTAAAGTGTTACTATTGACGTATTGCGTGGCACCCGACATTTGGAGGACGGGCTGCTTTACCGCAACAAACTGAGGAGGGACTATGCTCCGCACTTTTCGTCGTGTTGCTGCTCCACTCTCGGCGGCCCTGCTCCTATCGCTGGCCGCATGTGGCAGTCGTCAGGCTGCCGCACCCACCGCAACTCCTATCCCACCCACCGAGGCTCCCACACGAACCCCACGACCTACCCGTGAACCGGAGGCCACGGTCGAACCCACGGTCAAGCCTACCATTAAGCCTACCATCAAGCCCACCGCCGTTGTCCTGAGTAACGATACCGCCACCAGCACCGCTGGCGACCAACTCAAAGCGGTTGATATTGGCACCCTGGAAACCTACGCGCACGCTTCCGGTGTCTTTCAGATTGATGTCCCTCAGAACTGGACGCTTCAGGACAACAGTAAGGCCGACGAACTCATCCTGATCTGGACCGACCCGACCCGCAACGGTGCGATGATCGTCGATCTTTATGAGACTACGAAGACCAATACGGCGAAGGATCTGACCAACTTACTCCAGAAGTATCTGAAGAACACGTTCGGCAGTGAACCCGACTTCTCCACGGACGACCCGAAGACCCAAGCCGACGAGAGTGTGCTGATCGTCTGGACCTACACCGCCACTGCCGATAACGGCACAGAGGCCCCGCTCCTCGGCAATACCTTCATCGAGCAGCGCGGCAATAAGATCTCGCTCCTCTCTACCCTCGTGCCGCAGAATCAGTTCAAGGATCTCAAGGAGAAGACCAACAATATCATCAACTCCTATCAGATCACACCTGACGCGCCGATCACGCCGTAAGTACGAATACGTCTTTGGTCACAGCGCATGGCGCTGGGAAGTGCGGGCGGGATGCCCGCACTCCCCACATGGTGACGCGAACGCACGGCGTTCGCGTCACCATGTTATAATCGCCGCCGATGTCTCATACACGGTGGCGGGCGCGGCCTGCCCCAACGAGGAGCGATTGCTACGATGCCCAGGCGCACTGATCTCCATACGATTCTTATCCTCGGCTCTGGCCCGATTGTCATCGGTCAGGCATGCGAGTTCGATTATTCTGGCGCGCAGGCGTGCAAGGCCCTGCGTGAAGAGGGCTATCGCGTCGTTTTGGTTAACTCGAACCCGGCGACGATTATGACCGATCCGAGTCTGGCTGATGCGACCTATATTGAGCCGCTGACGGTGCCAAGTCTGGAGCGGATCATCGCCAAGGAGCGCCCCGACGCCCTGCTGCCGACGGTCGGCGGGCAGACGGCCCTCAATTTGGCGGTTGATCTGCACGAGGCGGGTGTCCTCGCGACCTACAACGTCGAGCTGATTGGCGCATCTATTGAGGCGGTGCGCGTGGCCGAGGATCGCCAACTCTTTAAAGAGAAGATGATCGAGATCGGCCTGGAGGTTGCCAAGAGCGGCACGGCCCACACGATTGAGGAAGCTCTGGCGGTGGTGGTCAATACCGGCTTCCCGGCGATCATCCGGCCTTCCTTTACCCTCGGCGGGGCTGGCGGCGGCATCGCCTACAACCTGGAGGAGTTTAGGGAGATTGTCGAGCGCGGCCTGGACGCCTCGCCTGTCACGCAAGTGCTGGTTGAGGAGAGCGTCCTGGGCTGGAAAGAGTTTGAGATGGAGGTGATGCGCGACCGTTTAGATAACGGCGTGATCATCTGCTCGATTGAGAACATTGACCCGATGGGCGTGCATACGGGCGACTCGGTGACGGTTGCTCCGGCGATGACTCTCACCGACCGCGAGTATCAGCAGATGCGCGATCAGTCCCTGGCGGTGCTGCGCGCTGTGGGTGTGGAAACCGGCGGCTCGAATGTCCAGTTCGCCGTTAGCCCCACCGATGGCCGCATCTATGTCATCGAGATGAATCCGCGAGTCAGTCGCTCGTCAGCCCTGGCCTCTAAGGCGACCGGTTTCCCCATCGCCAAGATCGCCGCCAAGCTGGCGGTTGGCTATACTCTCGATGAACTGCCTAACGACATTACCCGCGAGACCCCGGCCTCCTTCGAGCCGACTCTCGACTATGTCGTGGTGAAGATTCCGCGCTGGACGTTTGAGAAGTTCCCGCTGGCCGACCAAACCCTCACCACCCAGATGAAGTCGGTTGGTGAGGTGATGGCGATTGGCCGCACCTTCGCCGAGGCGTTCCAGAAGGCGTGGCGCTCGCTGGAGCAGGGCCGCATGGGGTGGGGGGCCGATGGTAAAGAGCAGATCAACCCCGAGCGTCTGCGCGAGCGGCTGATTACGCCTCACCCCGAACGATTTTTCTACATCCGCTACGCTCTCCAGAGCGGTATGGCGGTGGATCAGGTGGCGGCCCTGACCAATATTGACCCCTGGTTCCTTAATCAGTTTGAGAAGATCCTGCACCTGGAGGGCCGTCTGCGTGCCTTTAGCCTGGGAACCATCCCCGCCGACCTGCTGCGTCAGGCCAAGCGTATGGGTTTCTCCGACCCCCAGTTGGCTCACCTGCTGCGGGTGCCCGCTCTCGGCCCTTCGTGGGGGCCGGAGCTGACGGTGCGGGCGCGGCGCAAGGCACTGAACATTCTGCCTACCTTCCATCGCGTAGATACCTGCGCCGCCGAGTTTCCGGCCTTTACGCCCTACCTCTACTCTAGCTACGAGAGCGAGAGCGAGGCTGATCCCACCGACCGCAAGAAGGTGCTAATTCTCGGCAGCGGCCCCAACCGTATCGGCCAGGGTATCGAGTTTGACTACTGCTGTTGCCACGCTGTCTTCGGCCTGCGCGACATGGGTTTTGAGACGATCATGGTTAACTGTAACCCTGAAACCGTCTCGACCGACTACGATACCGCCGACCG
>CAIXLU010000269.1 GCA_903920315.1 uncultured Oscillochloris sp. | reverse complement strand
CCCCCTCACCAGGTGTCACTTTTTCGTGGTGTCATACGTACACAAACCAGAAGATCGGCATCGGTTGATCGAAGGTGCGACAATGATTCTGCCAGGCGACCGCCAACGTGAAGAGACTATGCTCCCAGGCGTCGGACGGTCCGGCATCCAGGAGGGCGCGATAGCCACGTTTGACGACCCAGCGCCCGACGCTCACAAACCACAGATACACCAGGCACACCAGGATGATCAGTCGATGGAAACGGTCACGATCCGTGATCCCCGTCTTTCCGAGGTCGAACCCTCCGCTCTGCCAATCACGAAACATGGTCTCAATCCACATACGCCGACTCCCGATGCGGTAGGTTTGCCAGGTCGCGGGCAGATTCGTCATCACCGCATGACAGGTGAGCACGTTCCGGTTATCCTTATCCTTATCCCACCACGCCAGCACATTGACCGGGCCGTGACGATCTTCCGTCAACCAGACCCCGCTCAGATAGGCCACACTATCACGATGCGGCAGCCAGCTGGTGAGGGCCTCGCCCGTCTGGGTGGGGTCGGTCGTAACCGTCACGTTGCCCCGAATGCCCAGGATGGCGTCCCAGCTGTGCTCACGGATCCACGCAAACAGCGTCTGCGAGCGGAATTCGCTATCCGCATGGACGATAATCCGCACCTCGGGCGGCAGCAGAGCGATGGCGGCAGCCAGCACGGTTTGCTGATCGGTAAGATTGCTCGACCCAGCATGGGTGAGGATGCGCCAGACCAAGGGGATGGAGCGGCGGCGAAAGCCCAGGCTGACCACCAAGACGTTCTGGGTCTCGGTCAGCACGACCCGGTCAAGCAAGACATGCACCCGCTGACCACGCAATCCGGTCAGGGCGGCGCGCACGATCGGTTGGTAGATTCCCTCAGCGGTCAGCTTGGGATTTTTGAGCAGCCGGCGGAAGCGCTGGATCTTGCTTTGCTGTTTGGTCTTCAGTGGCATCGCGTCAGCGACCGCGCGCTGTTGC
The DNA here is from genome assembly GCA_903920315.1 of uncultured Oscillochloris sp. Classification (GTDB taxonomy): domain Bacteria; phylum Chloroflexota; class Chloroflexia; order Chloroflexales; family Chloroflexaceae; genus Oscillochloris. The sequence goes on along the minus strand of CAIXLU010000269.1, from coordinate 931 downwards.
GCCGACACGGCCTGACTCATGCCCACGAGCGCCCCGGTGAGCGGATCGTGGAGACGTGGGCGCAGGTCAGGCAGGGCCTGGGACAGGCGAGTGGCTATGCTATCATACCGAGCTGAGGTGGGCATGGGTGTTCCCTTCGTTCAGGCTGATTCGTCTTGGCACGCAAATCATACTGATTGTTGGCGTCCTGTCCACCTCGAATCAAAAAGTGACACCTGGTGAGGGGAGCATCCCCTGTCGTGACCGTGTCGGGGGTAAGAACCTGCACCTGATACGCGTAGATTCCCTTCCTCCCATGAAGAATCCGCGCAGAGACCCACTGCCCAGGTTCGAGTCGCGTGGTGCCGTCCCCTAATCCTGATGTATGGACAAAGATGGAGCCAAAGCGGTCGGTATGAATAAAGCCGTGGGTGGAGGAAAAAGTGAGAACCACGCCGGTCGCGTCCCCCAGAACGAGATCGGTGTCCGGGGAGTCGGGCGGAGGCTGTTTTTTGTGAGGGGAGGCGGAAAGACGTGACGGTTCCCCGTCGTCGGTGCGGACGGGGGTATCCGCCTGCGAGTGCGGGAACTCCCCCTGATCGGGATGCTCTCGATTGTCTGGTTCCCTCGGTGTATCCGTCATATGCCCTCGTGTCTTTCAACGTTCTCTGTCATAACGTGAAGTATACCCGAGTCACGTGAAGACGCGGCACGGCGACGGGTCGGCGGCGGCCACCACGTCGATGTCCGCGCCATCGCTCCGCATCGGTCGCCCGCGGTCATTCACGTTATCTTAACCCTGGTGTGGCGGGTGACACGTTTATTCTGGCCCTTGCTGGCCGAGCGTAGCGCACATTATCGAACAGTCGGCGCTATGGCGACCCGTATTCCGATAGTTTGGGATGCACTACCGGCGGCCCCGCAGCCGATCAAGAATAGCGGGTTCTTCCTT
>CAIXLU010000268.1 GCA_903920315.1 uncultured Oscillochloris sp. | reverse complement strand
GTTGTCATCGTCGTCCGACGACTCATCGTCGGAACTGCTGGCGTAGAGTGAGGATGCCGGGCGTGGCTCGGCATCCTCTTCGTGTTCCTCATCGTCGGCGGCCCAGTCGAGGTGTAGGTTCTCAATGCCCGCCAGGGCGATGATGTCATCCACCGAAAAACGCAGCACGTCAATCCGCTCGCCGTCGCCCTGCGCATCCAGCGAGTTTGCCAGGCGCAAGATGGGCAGGGCAGCCAGAACCTCAGACAGCAACTCGGGGCGGCGGGATGGCGGATGTTCCGATGCCATCAGAGCATCCACCTCAGCGGCGCTCGCCGGGATGCCCGTATCAACAAGCAAGATCGTCACCCGAACGGTGTGGCGCAGCAGCTTGAGGATCTGGCGTGTCTCCTGAAGCTGGCCGATGGCGCGGCGCAGCGAACTGGCCGTGCGGCTGGCCTTAAACTCAAAGGCCCAGATCGCACGATCATCCACTGAGATCGCGTCCACCTCGCGGTACTTGATAAAGGCCCGTTTATTGCGGCGCTCCTCGTACTCAATGATCCGCCGGTCGTCAAGCTCAACCTGCGGGGCGAGCCAGGTGCGCAGAGCAATCTCGGCCTCACCGCCGAACAGATCGCGCTGGCGCGGCGGTCGGATGGCCTTGTTATTCTTGCGCTGAAGCTTGAATCCGTCCACATAGGCGCGGTAACGTTTATCGTCGGTGGTCAGCAGGCGTGAACGAGCGTATGTAATCATAGCAATAGTGTATAGCAATTTTCGTGGATTTGCGAAGGGGAATTTCTCCCCTCTCCCCCGGTGGGAGAGGGGCAGGGGGTGAGGGGGCGTCATTGACTGTGCATCAACCCTACTGTTGCCCAGGTGTGTGGCATCGGGTACAATTGGCGGGCGCGTTTGACAGGGTGTGTCATAGGGGAGGGGCCATTGGTGAGCAGCCCGATTGAGGCGGTGCGCGGGATGCGCGATGTGCTGCCGGGCGAGCAGCGGGCCACGGCGCAGGTGCGTGCGGCCCTGGAGCGTACTCTGGCCCAGCATGGCTATGCCCATATTGACCTGCCGATTGTTGAGCAGCGCGAGCTTTACCTGCGCAAGCTGGGCGAGGAATTGGTCGGTAAGGTGTATGAGTTTAGCTTCGGCGGGCGCGATCTGGCCCTGCGCCCGGAGTGGACGGCCTCGGTGCTGCGGGCCTACGTCTCCGCGATGCAGGATCAGCCCCTGCCCATGCGGATCGCCTACAGCGGCCCGGTCTTCCGCTATGAGCGACCCCAGCGCGGCACGTACCGCCAGTTTACCCAGGTGGGTGTGGAGTTGGTGGGCGGGCCAGCCCCACGGGCAGATGCGGAGGCGATGGCCCTAGCCTGCGCCGGACTCGATGCCGTGGGCGTGAAGAGCTACCGAGTGGTAGTGGGTCACATTGGCCTGATCCGCGAGATCCTGGCGAGTCTGGGACTTGAGGAGCGCACCCAGGGTACCCTCGCTTGGAGTATGGAACGTATGCGCGCCGAGGGTGTTGCCGCTCTGCGCGAACGTATCAGCGAGACCATTGGGGCACCGCCGCCGGGTTTGGAACTGCCCGCCGGGCTGGACGAAGACCAGGCGACAAGCTGGCTCTTGGGTATGCTCGATGCGATGCGGATTGACCTAAGTACCGGCACACGTGACCCGCAGGATGTGGTTGCGCGCCTGCTGCGTAAGCTGCGCCGGGGCGACCCACAGCCCCAGATTGACCGCGCCCTCGACCTGCTGTATCGCCTGAGTCAGTTGCACGGGTCGCCTGCCGACGTTCTACCTCAGGTTGCCACTCTGCTTACCGAGGCGGGTCTGGAGTCGGTCGCGTATGTCGAGTTGCGGGCAATCCTGGCTCTGCTCGCCGACCACGGCATTGACCAGGATCGGGTAGAGATTGACCTTGGCCTCGGTCGCGGTCTGCATTACTATACCGGTCTGATCTTCGAAATCTACGATGGTGACCAGATGCAGATCTGCGGCGGCGGTCGCTACGACGATCTGGTATCTGCCCTTGGCGGGCGCCATCCGACACCGGCGGTGGGCTTCGCTTACGGGCTGGAGCGGGTGGCCGCCCTGGCCACCGCTGTCGCCCCGCCCGCCGAGCGCGTGGCTCTGGTCTCCCCCGTCTCCGATGATGACTACGCCTACGCCCTGGATGTGGCGCGTCGCCTGCGCCTGCGGGGCTTCACCACCACCGTTGATGTGCGCGGGCGCAGCGTGGCCACTAACCTACGCGACGCCGCTCGGCGTGGTGTTGGCTACCTCGCGGTTGTCGGTACCGAGGAACGCGCCCAGGGTACTGTGGTCTGGCGCAACCTGACCAGCCGCGATGAGCGGCGAGTCGCCCTGGATGAGATTGGTGATGGGTGATGGGTGATTGCAGATTGGTGATTGCAGATTGCAGATTGGACTCCCCTGATGACTGGCGTGGCAATCTGCAATCTGCAATCACCAATCTGCAATCATGAGGAGTCTCTCATGAGCAAGACGCCTACATGGGGACGCTACGTCGAGCTTCGGCCAACCGATCTGGCGGCGATCCGCAGCGAGGTACCTGCCGTCTACCTGCCCTGGGGGGCTCTTGAGTGGCACGGGCCGCATCTGCCTCTGGGCATGGACGGAATCATTGCGGAGGCTGTGGCCGACCGGGTGATCCGGCGCACCGGGGGTGTGCTGATGCCCACGACGTGGTGGCCTGCCGGTGCCCTGCCTCACCCCGACTCGCTGAGCGCCGCTGGCGCATCCCTCAGCACCCTGCTCAACAATATTTTCGCCCAGCTTGCCAGCGCCGGGTGGCGTGTGGCGGTTCTGGTGAGCGGCCACAGTGGCCACATCCACGAGCTTATCATGATCACCGCCGCCGAGCGGGCGATCACCCGCCACGGACTGCTGGCCATGGTTGTCCCGCCCCTCGCTCTGGTTGATGAGTCAATGCTCGATCACGCCGGTATCTGGGAGACATCCCTCGCCCTGTCTCTGTGCCCCGACCTCGTGCATCTCGATGCCCTCGGGAGCGAACCTCTCCAGATCAAGACCAGTGCGGTCATCGGGCGTGACCCCCGCAATACGGCGTCGGCATCTCTCGGCCTCAGCGCCCTCAACCTTGCCGCAGATCGGCTCTCCAGCGCCGTAATCCAACTGCTCGCCAGCGATGATCCCGCACCACTGCACGCCCTCTACTCCCAGCGCCGATCCCGCTGTCAGTCATTTGTTGAACGTTTTGGCCCCGATTTGAATCAGGCCACCCTGGCCTGGTGGGAAAATCTTACACAGGAGAAGCAGGCAGACGGTTGATTCTGCCCGCTCACACCGCTTATGCTACGTTTCGGGATTCCCTCCAAAGGCGCAGGCTACGATGCTACTCTGGCGCTGCTAGAGAGCTGTGGTCTGCGGGTGACGCGGGCCAATCCGCGCCAGTACACCGCTACCCTGCGTGGTCTGCCCGACACGGAGGTGCTTCTGCATCGCCCCGCTGATATTGTCGAGAAGGTGGCAGAGGGCAGCATTGATATTGGTGTCAGCGGACTCGATCTGGTTCACGAGCAGTGCCACGATGACGATGAACTGCTGGTGATCCTCGACGATCTGGGCTTCTGGCGAACCGAGTTGGTCTTTGCTGTGCCTCAGGGCTGGGTAGATGTGAGTTCCTGGCAGGATCTCGCCGACCTCGCGGTGGAGATGCAAGCCCGTGGACGGCGGTTGCGCATCGCCACCAAATACGCCAATACGGTGCGCAATTTCTGCTACCGCCAGGGAATCAACGTCTTTGAACTGATCGAGTCCCAGGGGGCCACCGAGGCCGCGCCGAGCCTGGGTTACGCCGATATTATCGCCGACATCACCGAGACCGGGTCGGCGATCCGCGAGAATAAGCTAAAAATTGTCGGCGGATCGATGCTACGCTCCCAGGCCGTGCTGATCGGCTCACGCCGCAGCCTGCGCGCCGACCCCGCACGGCTGGTTCCGGTACGCCAGTTGGTCGAGCTGATCGAGGCCCGCCGCCGTGGGCGACTCTTCTACTCGCTCACGGCGAACGTGCCCGGCGATTCGGTTGAGATCGTGGGTCGCCTGGTGACGGCGCGCCGTGAACTGGCTGGTCTGCAAGGGCCGACGATTTCCCCGGTGTGGAGCAAGTTCTCTGCCGAGGCCGCCGCCCCGCCCTGGTACGCGGTAAATGTGGTCGTGCCCCATGAAGAGTTACTACCCGCTATTGACCACCTGCGCGGTATTGGGGCCTTTAGCATTACCACCGTGCAGGTGCAGCATGTCTTTCAGTCCCAGAGCGAGGCGTATGCACGGTTGCTCACGGCGCTCGCGTAGGGGCACAGCAGCACGGTGCTGCTGCGCTCATCCAGAGGAGACTCCATGACCGATACATATTCTGCCGCTGGCGTTGATATTGCGGCCGCCACGCGGGCCAAGGATCTGATGGCCGCTGCCGTGCGCTCCACCCACGGCCCTGCGGTGCTGGCGGGTATGGGCGCGTTCGGCGGCTGCTTCGATGCGGGCCTGGCCCTGGCCGGTCTCGCATCTCCTGTGCTGGTGGCCAGCACCGATGGCGTGGGCACCAAAACCCTGGTGGCGGCATCCCTCGGGCGCTACGATACCGTTGGCCAGGATCTGGTCAACCATTGCGTGAACGATATTCTTGTCCAGGGTGCCCGTCCGCTCTTTTTCCTGGACTACATCGCCTCGGCTCGACTCGACCCCGAGCAGGTGGCGGCGGTGGTCGGCGGGGCGGCGGTGGCGTGTCTGGCTGTGGGCTGCGCCCTGATCGGCGGGGAGACCGCCGAGATGCCTGATGTCTACGCACCCGGCGCGTTTGATCTAGCCGGGACGATCATCGGTGTGGTGGATCGCGCCCATATGTTGCCGCGCAGCGACATCGCTCCCGGCGACGTGGTGCTGGCCCTGCCCGCCAGTGGACTGCACACCAACGGGTACTCCCTGGCCCGGCGGATCGCCGAGGCTGGCGCGGGCTACGCCGCCCGGCCCGCGATCCTCGCAGGCCAGAGTGTTGGCGAGGCGCTGCTGGCTGTCCATCGCTGCTACCTGGCCGAGGTTGAGGCGCTGCGCGCCGCTGTGCCGCTCAAGGCGCTGGCCCACATCACCGGCGGCGGCCTGTTCGATAACCTGCCACGCGCCCTGCCCGAGGGCCTGGGGGCCAGCATCCGCCGGGGTTCCTGGGAGATTCCGCCCATCTTCACGTACCTGGTGGAGCAAGGTCACGTGGCCGAATCTGAGGCATTCCACGCCCTGAACATGGGCCTGGGCATGCTCGCTATCATCCCCGCCGAGGCGCTGACTGCCGCCCTGTCCGCCGTCCCCGAGGCCCGTCACGTCGGCGAGATTACGGGTACGCCGGGGGTATCGCTGCGCGACTAACGTTAGTGATCATATATTTGGTTGAAATTGCCAGCTTCGCTGGCAATTTCAACCAAATAGAGAGAGTTTTAGGAGTAAGCCATGCAGCTTGGCACGCTACTTGCCGAAGGCAAGACCAAGGTTATCTACGCCCACCCGGACGATCCGAGTCTGGTGGTGCTTTTTCATAAGGACGGCATCACTGCGGGGGACGGGGCTAGGCGCAGCGAGATCGCGGGCAAAGGCGCGATTGCCGGGCGCACCGTCGCCCATGTGTTCACATACCTGGAACGCGAAGGGATTGCTACCCACTTCGTCAGCGCCCCCGCCGACGACCTCACTGTTGTGCGCCACTGCGCGATGCTGCCCCTGGAGGTGGTGATGCGCCGCCTGGCCACGGGCTCCTACCTGCGCCGCCACCCCGAGGTAGCCGAGGGTCAGCCCTTCGAGCCGCCCCTGGTCGAGTTTTTTTTCAAGGATGACGCTGCCCACGACCCGCAGATCAGCGCGGCGGAGATTGTTGCCCAGGGTATCGCCAGCACCGCCGAGGTTGACCAAATGATCGCCGGGGGCCGAGCCGTCTGCACCGCCCTGGCGCGAGCCTGGGCCGCCCAGGATGTGATCCTGGTAGACCTCAAGATCGAATTTGGCCGTCTGCCCAGCGGCGAGCTGATTGTCGCCGACGTGATTGACAACGACTCCTGGCGGATCTGGCCCGGCGGCGAGAAGGCGCGCATGCTCGATAAGCAGGTCTATCGCAATGCCGCCGAGGTGGACGAGAATCTGCTTGCCGCGATCAAGGCGCGCTACCAGCAAGTGGCCGAGATGACCGGGACGTTCTGATCTGGGTTAAGGGAAGCAGATCTTCTTCATCATCCCATCCCGGCACCATGTCACCCTGAGCGAAGCGAAGGGTCTGTCAGGAGGTCGGGATAGATGCTTCGCTTCGCTCAGCATGACATGGTGCCGGGATGCTCAAGAATTTCCACGTCCCTAAACATTGCCCTACCGGAGTCGGCGTACCCGAGCGTGGTATAATTCTGCTTTCACAATGCCGCGTGAGACACCCATGCGCGGAGCGCACACACCATCGCGATGAAAATGGTCGCTGGTGTCCGACTATCGGCTATCGGCTATCGGCTATTTTCACGCCAGAGGAGACATATAGTATGGACCGAACGATCCGCGTCCTTGTCGCCAAACCGGGACTTGATGGCCATGACCGTGGCGCGAAGGTGATTGCACGCGCCCTGCGCGATGCGGGCATGGAAGTGATCTACACCGGCCTCCAGCAGACACCGCAGATGATTGTTGAGGCCGCCCTCCAAGAAGATGTTGACGTGATCGGTCTGTCAATCCTCTCCGGTGCCCACATGACCCTGCTGCCCAAAATCTCGCGGCTCCTGCACGAACAGCAGATGGACGATGTGCTTGTGGTTGCCGGCGGCATCATCTCTGATGACGACGCCGCAACCCTTAAAGGCGAGTACGGGATCGCTGCCGTGTTTGGCCCCGGTTCGAACACGAACGATATTGTGGGTTTCATCCGCGCCAATGCCGGCATCGCCCGCGATTCGTAAGGCCGAGGCGTATGCATATCCCTGATCTTCTCCCGCGCCTGCTCGGCGGCGACCGGCGCGCTTTGGCGCGGGCGATCTCGCTGGCCGAGCAGGGTGGCCCCGCGTCACGTGCCCTGCTCGCCACCGCCTACCCGCACACCGGCCAGGCCCATGTGGTCGGCATCACTGGCCCGCCCGGCGCGGGCAAGAGTACCCTGGTCAACGCTTTGGCCCTGGAATGGCGTCGCCGTGGCCGGACTGTCGGTATTGTGGCGGTGGATCCGACCTCGCCCTTTAGCGGCGGGGCGGTGCTGGGCGACCGCATCCGGATGCAGCCTCTCGGCGGCGACTCCGGTGTCTTCATCCGTAGCATGGCCTCTCGCGGTCGGTTAGGCGGTCTCTCGCGGGCCACCGCCGACGCAGTGGCCCTGATTGACGCTGCCGGTTTTCAAGTCGTGATCATCGAGACCGTCGGTGCCGGCCAGGGCGAGGTAGACATCGCCCGCGCCGCTCAGACCACCATTGTGGTTGAAGTGCCGGGCATGGGCGATGATGTACAAAGCATCAAGGCGGGGGTGCTGGAGATCGCCGACCTGTTTGTGGTAAACAAGGCCGACCGTGAGGGTGCCGACAAGACGGTGCGACAACTACGCTCAATGCAGCGCCTGGGTGCTCCTCCCGCCGATGGCTGGGAGCCGCCGGTATTGCCCGCCGTCGCAACAAGCGGCCAGGGCGTCCCCGAGATTGTCGATTCGGCGGGGCAGCATGTCGCGCACCTGCGCGCCGGGAGCGGAGCCGACGCCCGCGCCCGCGCCACGGCGGAGGGCGAGCTACGCGCTGCCGTCCAAGAGTTGGCGATCGAGCGGCTGCATGGCCCAGCCTGGGACGCCCTCGTCGCTCAGATCGCTGGGCGCCAGAACAACCCCTACTCCGCTGCCGAGGAGCTTTGGAGAAACCTCCCTCTTTGACAAGGAGGCAGGAGGCAGGAGGCAGGAGGCAGGAGGCAGGAGGCAGGAGGCAGGAGGCAGTTCGTAGTGCGAGCTTCCAGCTCGCCAGATGCGCGTCAGCATGCTAGAAGCCCGCACTACGACCAACGAAGAACGACCACCGCGCACGCAGTGGTCGTTCTTCGTTGGTTGCCAGTTATAGCAGTCCCATCTCGGTTGTGAAGGAGGAGCCGAGGATTCAGCCAAAGCCTTGACTCCCCGTCCTGTTGCGGCAAATCTGCAATCTAAAATCTGCAATCTGCAATACACCTCAGCGTCGGTTGCCAAGGATGCGCAACATGTAGAGGAAGAGGTTAATGAAATCGAGGTAGAGGTTCAGGGCACCATAGATCGCCACACGCTGCTCGCCATCCTCACCGCGAACCTCGGCGATCATACGCTTGATCTTCTGGGTATCGTAGGCTGTCAGGCCAACAAAAATCAGGACGCCAGCATAGCTAATCACCCAGGCCAAGGCACTGCTGGCCACAAACATGTTCACAACCGAGGCGATGATCAGGCCGATCAAGGCCATAAACAGCATCCCGCCGAGCTGCGTTAGATCGCGCTTGGTGGTATAGCCGATCAGGCTCATTGTAGCGAAGGTGCCAGCGGTGATGAAGAATGTACTGGCGATTGATGCCCGCGTGTAGGCCAGAAAGATTACCGAGAGGGTCAGGCCGTTAAGTGCGGCGTAGCCTAGAAACATGCCGGTGGCCACGGCGGGAGCCAGCCGCATCAGGTTTGCACTCAGCACCCAGACCATCGCGATTTCGGCGATCATCAGGCCGAAGAAGATGACCGGGTTGCCGATAATCATACCAGCCAGGGCGCTGCTATTGGCGACCGTCATTGCAATTGCGCCGGTTGTGAGCAGGCCGGCAGTCATCCACGCATAAACCCGCGTGAGTACCGATTGCTGCCGCAATACATCGGTGGGAGAGCTAAGATACGGCGAGTAGGACATCGTAACCTCCTGTGTAAAATCAACAGGCGCAGCCACTGAGGCGCGCCGCAGCGTATTATACGCGCCCGTCGCCGGAATGGTTGCAGAATAGCAGCTATGGGAAGCGCATCTTTTTAATTGTTCCATTGCGAGTGATCTGTCACGCTGAGCGCAGCGAAGCGTCCCGGCGGGCGATACGGATGCCGGGACGCTTCGCTTCGCTCAGCGTGACAGGGTTACTTATGCTCTATTGCCAAAGATGGCAATACCGCAAAAGTCACCCTGTCATGTCATGCTGAGCGAAGCGAAGCATCTATCCCGGCATCCTGACAGACCCTTCGCTTCGCTCAGGGTGACATGGGGCGCGGCTGTGCTAGTGACAGGGCGAGTTTTGCGGTATTGCGATAAAACCTTACTTCGCAAT
>CAIXLU010000267.1 GCA_903920315.1 uncultured Oscillochloris sp. | reverse complement strand
TCTGTGAGTTCATGGAAATCGGGGCGCGGCGGCCAGTTGATGTCGTTGGGGATTGGCGCACCGGCGTTGGACGGCGGCACTATTGGGGGGAGCGGGTTCGGCGGCGTGGGCGGGATCGGCGTAGGCTGGGCGGGTACCCACGCCTCAGCCTCGGCTATCTTCGGCAGATCCTTCAGGCGCTTGACCTGACCATCCGGCCCAGCGTAGAGCGTATCCAGCGTCCACACTTGCACTGTGTAGGTCGTTGGGCCAAGGGCCACCGAGTAGACACCAGTTAGCGGTACACCGATGTGCAGTTCAAGCGCCTTCTGATGGAACGGTGAGTTCGGATCGAAAGGTACCCCCATAAAGCGGTAAGTCTCGCCCCAGAGCGCGTTGAACGCCGGGAAGGCCGGATCGGTCGTGCTCAGGCGCTCGCAGAGGGTCTGGTCGCTCATCGGGGTGTAGAACGTGTCCGCCCCGAAGATCTGGAAGGCGTACTGCTGATCAGCGGTGAAGATATAGTTATCGCTGATCGCCGAACCGAGGTGGCCATTCTTGGCCACCAGATGAAAGCGCCAGTCGGGCCGCAGCACCTTGGTATGGGTCAGGGCACCGGTACGCTTCTCGGTGGCCGTAATCGAAAGGTTGTAGTATGCCTCCAGCAAGGTGCGGCCCGTACCCGTGGCCGGGATCTCGTCAACCCCCTCCGCGAAGATCGCATTCAGGCTGCGCACGGCGGCATACTGCGTTCCTTCGTAGAAAATCAGATCGGTGGCGAAGGGCTGCACGCTATAGGTATGGCCCTCGGCCACAACTGTCGTTGTCGCATCGTTGGGGCCGAGCGGCGCACCCAGATTGAATTTGGCGGCGTGGAGCGGCAGAGCTTGGCTGATCTTCAGGGAGACGCCGCGTGGCTTGAAGCTCTCGCCGTAGAGGAAGAGCCACAGCTCCTGCTCAGGACTGAGCGGCGCGGCACCAAATATGCCACTGGCCACCGGGGGCGCGGGCGGGAGCGATGGCCGCACGCGCTGCTTCCCGTCTGCGCCAGGGATAAGCCGCGCCAGAGCCGAGATTTTCAAGCTGCGGCGGGCGCGGATATCGGCCAGCAACCCATTCAGGGACGTGATTTGATCGTTACTGTAGCCACTCTCATCGATTCGCTGGAGCAGAATACTGATACCGATGCGGTCAATGTTATGTCTGCGCTTGTTGTAGATCGCAATGCCCAGCACATCGCCCGCTCGATCCTCGTCAACAATCTGGCGGATAATACCAAACTGGTCAACGTGATAGTTCGGTAGTCCCTGGGTGAGATCATCCCCGGCACTGCTGGTATCGCCCAGCACAATCAACTCAACCGCCTTGCCTCCACGGGCATCACCAGCCTTATCCGGCTCCCCGACCTTCTCCACCTCTACGGCGTCGTTGCTCATGAGAAAAAGCTCCTTCGGACGGTTTCAGAGCGCCACAGTACCCGACAAATGATAGCACGGCACGACGAGCAACGCCAAGCGCCGACATATCCCGTCAGGGAGCGCAGGGTATTCGACAGGGTACGACACAGGGTACACATTCACGACACCGAACGCCCCTTGTTGCATCCTACGTTGCTCTCCAGGCACCACACGCCGCCCCCTGCCAGATCGGGGGTGTGCGATGACCACACTTACCCCTACGACCGAGGCGGTAGACTCGCCCAGCACAACCGACCGGATTGAGCGTAACCGCTTCTACGATCTGCTGTGGGGTGATACGGTCGGCTTTGTGTACATCGCTGCGGGAGCAACCGGCGCGGAGATTGTCGCCCGTGGGTGGCCGCTGGAGAAGGGCGAAAGCGATAGCCCCGATGATGTTCACATGCTGTTGTGGACGAAAGACACACACGATGAATTTGAGGCTGCGGGGCGACCGCATACGGGTACGGTGTTTGCGTGGCCCAGGGAGCGCAAGAAGCTCGACCGCGAGGTTGTAAAGCTCACCGAAGAGTATCAAGCGGTCTACTGTCACAAGTTCGTGTATGAGAGCCGGACGGATGCCAAATACGGCAACCCGCCGAAGCACGCGCAGATCGTCCTGGTTGAGGATGCGCCTGACGAACTGCCCGCGTATATGCCTCCCTTCTCTTTTATCCTCCAGACCTCGGACTACTCGCAGCAAGGCGTCTACCGTTTTCCGACGCCTCAGCCGTGGGCGAAGATGAAGACGCTGGCAGAATGCACGAAAGACCGTATCCCCGGCGCGGATAGCGGTGGCCCGAACCCGGCGCAGTTCACGCGCATCCCTACGACGACCAACACCAAAGAAAAGGCGGTACGCTTCCGCGTGCGGCTCATTGAGGGTCAAGGCAGCATCGAGGTCGCCACGCTGGCCTGTGCCGTACTCCCCGGCGGGATGAGCGGTCTGTCGGCTACCCATAGCCAGAGCCAGCGCAGGCCCAGCAACGGAAAGGGTGGCCCCGGTGCGGATGATCCAGACTGGTGTGCGGCTGTTGAGGCTGCGGTAGGCTGGCGCGGCTATCTCTGGAAGGACGCGGAACCGTGGAAGGGTGGCCCGCAGCTTCGTGATGATGGCACCCCCAAAGCGTTGAAAGAAGATCATCGAATCTGCCGTGTGCTGCGGGGTGAGATGTCGTGGCCGGAGATGGCTTCTCAGTGGGGCGGGAAAGATGCCACGGGCAGCGGCTTTACCTACCACCTTGTCGGCTCCCTCTACCTTGTCGGTTGTGAGATCCCGCAAATCATCGCCCTGGTGGAAGTCCTTGACCCACAGGCTCGGTCGAAGGGCGATAGCTGGTTTTACCACCAGAACCTATGGGGATGCCTCTACCGCACGGGCAATGAGCATCAGGGATGGGCCATACTGATGCCGGACATCCCCCGTCGCCCGTGGAAGCGGTTTGCTGCCCGACGTGTTGAGACTATCCCCGACGTGGAACGGTCTCGCCGTGGGCGCAAGCCAGGGGCGCAAGCCTCTATGGTCGATCTCGTGGCTGCGCTCCTTGTGCCAGGGGAAGAAGTCACACGAAAGCAACTCCGCGACCGACTCTCTGCGGCGACCGGGCGCGATGTATGCCCACGCAGTATGACCAACTACATGCGCCCGTTGTCTGCACGCGGGCTGGTCGCACGCAACGCCGCACGCGGCGAACACTACCGCGTGGTGGGGGGGGTAGCAAGTAATTCAACGCTCATAAATTCCCCGATAAATGCCTCTGTAGATGCCATTGTGAGGGGGGGGGTAGCAAGTAATAGGGGGGGTAGCAATTCACATCGGTTTGGCGCGTCCCAATGCGAAGTGGATGGACAGGTAGATCACACCCCCCCCGTCCCTGCCTTACCGTCCTGTTCGGGCGTGGCCGACGAACAATCGCACACCGCTACGCTGGTTGTCGCGCCTGAGCCAAACGGGGGGTGTGTTCTCCCTCCTCACGTTGACGATCTGCCGGTCATCCTCACCAACCCTGCGCTCGTCGCCTGCACCGACTCGGTGATGGCTGCTGCGCCCGTAGCCCTTCTCCCTGAGCAGCCTGCCCCTGCGCTCGTCGCGGGCAATGACTCGCCTATCGCCCCGAACACGGACGCTCACCACGAATGGCTGCGTCGTGCGGCGGTTGCCCCTCGCCCTGCGCCTGTGACCCCGGAGCGGCTGGCAGAGATTATCGCCCGCATCCGCAACGAGCAGACCGCATCGCCTGAGCCTGCGCAACCTGAGCCTGAGCCTGAGCTTATTC
>CAIXLU010000266.1 GCA_903920315.1 uncultured Oscillochloris sp. | reverse complement strand
TGAGCAACAAGAACCAGGAGTCGCTGGTAGAGTACGCGCAGGCGCGTCCGCAGGTGTGGGAGCAGCGCTACGCGGACGAGGGGATGACCTATTTTGTGCATACGCGGTAGAGACAGACGCCCCACCGGGGCGTCTCTACCGGGTATGCACCAGAGCGATCCACTCGCCTTCGACATGGCGCTCAAGCTGATGTAGGCCGACGGCGGCGAATGCCTCGACCACATCAGCCTCTTTGGTGTTGATAATCCCGCTGCTGATCAGGATTCCGCCGGGTACCAGGGCATCCGCCATATCGGCGGCGAGGATGACCAGCACCTTGGCGATGAGGTTAGCGGCGATCATCTCGAACTGGGGGTTGGGGGTTGGGGATGAGGGGGCGGTGTCCGATCCCCGATCTCCGATCCCCGATCCCTGTTCCCCAAAGTCGCCAGTGAGCCAGTGACCCATATGCTGGCCAGCACCCAAACTGCCCGCCGCCGCCGTGACGATGTGGGCGACCTGATTGATCTGTACGTTCTCGGTGGCCACGTGAGCAGCTACCGGGTCGTTGTCCAAGGCCAGGACGGGGCCAGCCCCGAGCTTGGCAGCGGCGATGGCCAGGATACCGCTGCCAGTCCCCAGGTCGAGGGTGCGCAGGCCAGGTCGGGCGTATTGCTCCAGCAGACGCAGACAGAGCTGCGTCGTCGGGTGCAAGCCCGTGCCGAAGGCCATGCCGGGGTCGAGGTAGATTGCCACGTCATCGGGGCGGGGCGTGTACTCCAGCCACGAGGGTACCACCACCGTGCGCTCGCCAACGCGCAGGATGCTGTAGTGCTGCTTCCAGGCGTTGGCCCAGTCCTCCTCCTCCAACGAGCGGGCCTGGAGCGGGCTGATCGGGCGCATCTGACCGAGGTGCCAGAGCGCCTGCTCAAGCCGCTGGCGCACATCCTCGGCTTGGGCATCGAGGGGAATATACGTGCGCAGCGTCACCGGGCGGGACGGGTCGTAGCTAAACTCCGGCCCCTCATCGCCAGGGATCCACGCGGGCTCGGCAACCACGCCGCCGTTGTAGCCGTAGCGGGCGAGCAACTCGGAGACAGACTCGACGGCCTCGTTATCAATTTGGACGGACAGTTCTAACCATGTCATAGGGATTTTGGATTTTGGATTTTGGATTGTAGATTGAGGACGCGGAAATCTTTAAGAATCCCGGCGTCACATGTCATGCTGAGCGAAGCGAAGCATCTATCCCGACCTCCTGACAGACCCTTCGCGTCGCTCAGGGTGACAGGCTGCCCGTAATGGGACAATAAAAAAATCCGCTTCCCTTGCAGATTGCAGTGCGAAGCGCAAATCTGCAACAGGTCGCCCGTAATGGGACAATAAAAAGGTCTGCTTCCCTTGCAGATTGCAGTGCGAAGCGCAAATCCACAATCCACAATCTAAAATCTACAATTTGTAGCGGGTGCCCTGAGGCCCATCCTCAAGGGTAACACCGAGGTCGGAGAGACGCTTGCGCACGAGGTCTGCCAGTTCAAACTGCTTGGCTTTGCGCAGGCTGGCGCGCAGTTCGATCAGCAACTCGATGAAGGGGGCCACATCCTGGCTCTTGCTGCTCTGCTGAGGAGAGAGACGCAGGCCGAGGACGCCAGCCAGATCACGGAACGTGGTCTGAGCTGCGGTGAAGGGTTCCCCGCCTACCCCGGCATCGCGGGCGACATTGATGGCACGCACCAGCTCGAAGAGCGCGGCCAGGGCACCGGCACTGTTGAAATCGCTGTCCATTGCCGCCATAAAGGACTCGCGAGATTGGGCAGCGGCGTGGGCCAAAATCTCGGTGGCGGGGCCAGCATCCGTGGTGCCCACAGCGGGCAGCAGCGCACCGAGCAGCCGGTCGAGCTTGCGGGCGTTATCGGCGGCGATGTCGGCGTTGTAGGTGAGCGGGCTGCGGTAGTAGCTGCCGAGGACGATCAGACGGAAGACATCCGCGTCGTACTGGTTCAGGAAGTTGTCAATGGTGACGACATTGCCGAGGGACTTGGACATCTTCTCAACTTGGCGGGTGTCGGGGTTGACATACTGGAGCATGCCGTTGTGAACCCAGAAACGGGCGAAATCTTTGCCGGTGAGGCACTCGCTCTGAGCGATCTCGTTCTCGTGATGCGGGAAGACGAGATCGTTGCCGCCGCCGTGGATGTCAATCTGTTCGCCAAGGTGCTTCATGCTCATGGCCGAACACTCGATATGCCAGCCGGGACGGCCCTGTCCCCAGGGGCTGGACCACGATGGCTCGTCCGGCTTTGTCGCCTTCCAGAGCGCAAAATCGGCGGGTGACTCCTTGCGCGGGTCAACCTCGAAGCGGGTGCCGCTCAGCATCTCTTCCAGCGAGCGCCCGGAGAGCTTACCGTAGTCAGCGTCACTAGAGACACGAAAGTAGACATCACCTTCGGCAACATAGGCGTGATCCGCGTCAATCAGGCGCTGGGTACACTCAAGAATCTCGCCCATCGTCTGAGTAGCGCGTGGATAGACGCTGGCGGGCAGCACGTTCAGCCGCTGGAGCTGAGTAAGGAACTCGTCGGCGTACTGCGCGGCCATCAGCACCGGGTCACGCCCGGTGGCGTTGGCACGGGCAATAATCTTGTCATCCACATCGGTAAAGTTAACGACGTGGTGTACCTCGTAGCCGCGAAACTCCAGGTAGCGGCGGATAACATCAAAGACGATTGCCGACATAGCGTGGCCGATGTGGGCGTCATCATAGACCGTGACGCCGCAGACGTACATCCGCACTATGTTCGGCTCAATCGTCTCCAGCGGCTCGGCCCTGCGGGACAGGGAGTTATAGAGTTGGATAATCATGTTTCCACAGGAAAGTTTCGTAGGGGAGGGCCAGGGAGGTCAAAGCCCTCTCCGAAACCCTTCCGCAGAGATCAGATCCCAGCACCGAGATTATATTCTTCATAGCCATTATCATCGAGGGTATTCCAGAGGCTATCTGGCAGGGCGTCGTAGGAGAGATGGTGTTCGCCGTGGTGAGTTGACGTGGCATCTTCCAGGTCGGTAAGGCGATCCTCAAGCTCAAGCACCTTGGCGCGCAGGCCACGCAGCATCTCGGCCTCGGGGTCGGGCAGATCCTCACGGCGGGCGAGGCCAGTGGTCGGATCGCGGGTGGCGACGATGCGGGCCGGTACGCCGACAGCGGTGGAGTGAGGCGGCACATTTTTGACCACCACGGCCCCGCCGCCGACGCGAGCGCCCTTGCCAATGATGATAGCACCGAGGACGCTGGCCCCAACGCCGATTACCACATCATCCTGAAGTGTGGGGTGTCGCTTGCCCTTCTGCTTGCCGGTGCCGCCGAGGGTGACACCCTGATAGATCATGACCCGATTACCGATCTCCGCTGTTTCGCCGATGACCACGCCCATGCCGTGATCAATGAAGAAGCCACGACCGATAGTAGCACCAGGATGGATCTCGATGCCGGTCAAGAAGCGGGCGATCTGCGAGATGACGCGGGGCAGGAAGGGTATGCGGCGCTTCCAGATGGCGTGGGAGAGCCGGTACAACAGGATAGCGTGCAATCCAGGGTAGATCAGCACCTCAGCCAGATTGCGGGCCGCCGGGTCGTTGCGAAAAATGGCGCGGACATCATCGCACAGCGTATGCATTGCGCGAGAGAGAGACATGAGAACCTCCTGCTGATTCGTCACGGGGGGACGGTCGGTTCGGGCGACACACGAAGCTAGGGGCGCTGTGCGATACAGCGCCCCTAGCTACAGATGCACCCGACGCAAGAGGCATGGGCGAGCCAACGATGGCGAACGACCCTCAGCAGCGCGGGGGATACACTATTCAGCAGGGCTAGACGAGACAGGGGCACTGGTGACGCTCTTCTCGCTGGTGCTAGCCTTCTCGACCGCCTCAACCTTCGCGGGTTGATCGACCTTCGCGGGCTGATCCGTCTTCTCCGTCGTCGTCGTCTCGACCTTCGGGGTCTCGGGAGCAACGACCGTGCTGCTGCTGCCACGACTATCGTTGATATACCAGCCGGAGCCCTTAAAAACGATGCCAGCGGGTTGGATCACCCGGCGAACCTGACCCTCCTGGCCGCAGGGACAAACCGTTAGGGGGTCATCTTTGAAACTCTGGAACTTCTCGAACTGATTGCCACAGCTTTTGCACGCATACACGTAAGTCGGCATACCGCTACAACCCTCCCTGAAGGTCGCACTCTTCAACTATCGGCACTACGGCTATTGTACCTGAATCAGGTAGAGTGCGCAATATGTGGTTAGGAGGTTACTCAGGGCATGAGCAAAGTCCAGCTCAGAGCCGACATACCTCGCCATAGGCGAGCAGGTGAGCGCGCAGTTCATCGCGGCTGATCCGACCGCTGATGTAGTCGCGCCAGACGCGCAGCGTGGCGCGGATCATGCCTGCTCGCACAATTACTGTGTGAGCCAGTTGCTGGGCGGGCGTGTCGTGAGTGGCGGCGAAGTGTGCCCGGCTGCGGTACAAGGCGACCAGCATCTTCCAGCGGAACTGCCGGGTCGCCGCACCACCAACATGAACAACTCGTGCCGCAGGCACCTGCCAGATCGCCCAGCCCGCTGCACGAATCCGCCAGCACCACTCTATCTCCTCGCTATACATAAAGTAATTCTCGTCGAACCCGCCCACCTGTGCGGTTACCTCGGGTCGCACCAGCATACAGGCTCCCAGGGGGTGATCAATCGGGAAGGGATCGCTGCCGCGCTCCTGCGGGTAGCGTCCGTGCCACCATGAGCCGTAAAGCCGACCGGGCAGCACCTCGCCGGGCGGGAAGAGATCGAGTGCAGTCATCAGCGGGGTGGGAAAACGGAAGGCTGCAGCTTGTGGTGTGCCGTCGGGGTTAAGCAGGCGCGGGCTGACCATCCCCACACGCGGGTGAGCCTCCAGGAAGGTGACCATCGTCTCAATCGCCCCCGGTTGCACGTCGGTATCGGGGTTGAGGATGAGGGTGTACGTATCCTCCGCAAGCCCAAGCGCAGCCAGACCACTATTCGTCCCTTTGGCGAAGCCAACGTTAGAGTCAAGGGCGATTACGTCGGCGGAGGGGAACTCGGCGCACACCATGGCCGCACTGCCGTCGGCGGAGGCGTTATCAACCACAACGATATGCAGTGGCAGAGCGCATCTCGCGAGGGAGTCTAGACATGCGCGCAGTAGTCTCACGGTGTTATACGACACGATCACGACCGCGACAGTTTGTGGGTGTTGATACATAGCGGGGCGCATTCTAGCGCGGAGTGTGGCCAGGCGCAAGGTGCAGCCTGTTTGCCCTAACCCAGCCCTGATGCCCTTCCTGTTCAGTGTGGTAGACTACAGGGAGCAAACACATGATTCAGGAGAGCCTCTATGAGCGAGGATCTGTGCGGAGAACTGACCCAGCTCACCTGCGACCTTATGCGTATCGAGTCAATCGCCGACCGGCCAGAGTGTCTGGCCGAGGTGATGGACTATGTCGCCAGTTACCTGGCGGGCATTCCTCATATTTTTGTCGAGCGCTCGGAGTGCGGCGGCAAACCGGCTATTGTGGCAACCTTACGCGAGACTCGCTCGCCCGCGCTGATGCTTAACGGCCACGTGGATGTGGTGGTTGGCCGGCCTGCGCAGTTTGTGCCGGAGCTGCGCGATGGGCGGATCTACGGGCGTGGATCACAGGATATGAAGGGCAGCGTGGCGGTGATGCTGCGCCTGCTTCGCGATCTCGTCGCTCGCCCCGAGCGTCCCGATGTGGGCTTTCAGTTTGTTGCCGACGAGGAGATCGGCGGTACCCTGGGCACGGAAAGGTTGCTGGCCGAGGGCTGGCGCTGCGATGTTATGCTCTGTCTGGAGCCGACCGACCTGGGCATCCTCTACGAGCACAAGGGTGCCATGTGGTTTGATCTGCATATTCCTGGTGTACCCGCCCACGGTTCACGTCCCTGGGCCGGGGTTAACCCAATCTACGCGATGACGGTCGGTCTCGCTGAGGTTGCCCGTCGCTTCCCCGTGCCCAGCCTCGATGAGTGGCGCACCACCGTCTCGCCCACGGTCATCCGGGTCGGTGGCGGTTCGTCCAATCAGATCCCTGGCTCGGCCATCCTCACCTTCGATTGTCGTTTTGTCGCTGAGGATAACGCCGAGTCGATCCTGACGGCGATTCGGGAGTGCTTCCCCGGCGCGGAACTGCGCATGAACCGCTCGGGAGTCGCGCTGCGTACCGATCCGCACCACCCTGCGGTGCAGCGCCTCGCCGAGATGATAGCCACCCATACCGGCGCTCCGACGCGCTTCTACCGTGAACATTTCTCCACCGACGCTCGTTTCTACACCCAGGCCGGTATCCCCGCCGTCTGCCTTGGCCCAATCGGGGCCGGGTTGCACTCGGACGAGGAGTGGGTCAACAGCGAGAGCCTCGCCACCTTATACCAGATTATTACTAGCTTTATTGGTTAATTGCAGATTGCAGATTGCAGATTGCAGATTGTCGAGTAGACCGCAATCTCTAATATGTACCTGATAATTGACCTCTGACTACCGAACGTAAGCGCCCAGTAACGCAGGACGATGCGCCGCCCCAGAAAGTACGGGTGACGTATCAATCTGCAATCTGCAATCACCAATCTGCAATCACTATGTTATATGTACTCCAGACCATCCCCGGTCTCGGCCAGCTCGCCTGGCGCGAGGTCGAGACTTCCATCCCCGGCGACAGCGAGCGTCCGGGGCCGCGCCTTATGGGCCTGAAGGCGGTACCCGGCCGCGACGACCTTATTATGATTGATCATCGGGGCGGCCCACGCGCTCTGCTGAAGCTACGGGCCAGCGAGGATGTTTTTGCTGTGGCCGCCCGTGGCTTTAAGATCGCCTACGACGAGCGTGGTCTACGTCAGATCCACGCGGCGGTGCGTAACTCCGACTCGGTGCAGGATGTGCTGAACACCTGGCGCAAGGCGACCAATAGCCATAAGCAGAATGGCACCTTCCGCGTGATTGCTCGCACCGTGGGTACGCACCGTTTTATGCGCCGCGATGTGGGCCGTGCCGTGGCCGATGCCGTGCGCGATGGCTGGCCCGGTCGCTGGCAAATGGTGGAGGACGACTCCGACATCGAGATTTGGGCCACCCTGATCGAGAGTGAGTTGATCTGTGCGGTGCGGCTCTCGGACTCCGAGATGCGTCAGCGCGGCAAGGTGAAGCATTTGCCGGCGTCGTTACGTCCGGCCCTGGCTGGGGCCATGGTGCTGCTGACCAATCCCTCGGCCAATGATGTTTTTCTTGATCCGATGGCGGGTGCGGGTACCCTCCTGCTAGAGCGGGCCGCCGCCGGGCCGTTCCGCGAGATCCACGGCGGCGATATTAACGGCGACGCCCTGGCGGCGATGCAGGCGAACCTGCGTGGCGTGCGCGGCGAGATCAGCCTAAGCCGTTGGGACGCCCGCAAGCTGCCGCTCGATGACGGCGAGGTGGATAAGGTAGCGGTAAACCTGCCTTTCGGCAAGCAGATCGCCGACGAGACGCTGATCCCCGGCCTCTACCGCGAGGTACTGGCCGAAATCGCCCGCGTGATGCGCCCCGGCGGGCGTTTGGTGGTGCTGGCTGGCAACACCAGCACCCTGGAATCGGCCCGCTATGGCGCAGCTCGCGTCCTGCGACCCCTGGATCGCCACCGCGTCATCGTCCTCGGCCAGACCGCCACCATCCACGAGTATGTCCGCGAGAGTGGCCCAAACCGCGTCCGCCCCTCTGCGCCCGCCGGTCGTCCCGATGATGACGACGACTACGCGGCGTGAACATAGCCGATAGCCGATAGCCGATAGTACTGTAGTTGTAAATATCTTCGCAGAAAGGCTCTCGCCGATCACCCCCCCTAGCCCCCCCGCAAGCGGCATATCTTTACCCACATCTTTTTTTACCGCATTGCAATGCGATAAACGGAGCAATGGGTCAAACCTGAGAAGAGCGACTGGGGCGTCTCCGCCGGTGGAAAATGTGCCAATTGGTGTTCATTGTGGCGACGAAATCGCCACAATGAACACTAAAACAGGT
>CAIXLU010000265.1 GCA_903920315.1 uncultured Oscillochloris sp. | reverse complement strand
TTGGGGCGACCCGCGTGCTGCGGCTGTGGGATGAGCAACTCGACGCCACAGCTCCCCCGCTCACGGCGCGGTTGATCGCCGCCGCGCTGCGGACTGAGGGCATGCCCAACATGGTACTCTGCGGCACTCGTAGTAGCGATATGGGTAGTGGGCAAGTACCCGCGCTGCTGGGTGAGTTTCTGGGCTGGCCAGTGATCACCGATGTGACGCAGATTGAGGTGGAGCCGCACCAAGCTCGTGTGCAGCGGCGGCTGGACCGAGGTGCCCGCGAGGTGCTGGAGGTGAGCTTGCCCGCCGTGCTGGCCGTTGAGCCAGGGCTGGCTCGCCTGCGTCACGCTAGTTTCCCTGGCCTGATGCGCGCCCAACGGGCCGCTATTCCAACCCGTGGGCTGAACGAACTCGGACTGAACATTGACGAACTGGCCTTCGCGCTCCCGGTGCATCAGGCGTTCACGCCACCCCGCCCGCGCTCACGGCCCATCTTCACCCCCGATACCTCGCGGCCACCCCACGAGCGCATTGCCGCAATTGTTCAGGCGGGCGTCACTCGCAAGTCTGGGAAGGTACTGGAAGGTCCGCCACAGCCGATGGCCGAGGCGATTGTGGATTTTCTGCGGGAACAAGGGTTTGTGTAATTTTGGATTTGAGATTGCGGATTTTGGATTTGAGAACTACGGACGGCGTAAGCATGACTCATCGGCTGGCTGACATGACATGGCCGGAGGTGGCGGCAGCGGTTGCGGCAGGCGCGACCACCGTTATTCTGCCGCTCGGTGCGACCGAGCAGCACGGCCCTCATTTGCCTCTGGGCACGGATACGATCCGAGCGGTGGCGCTGGCCGACCGCGTTGCGGCCCGCCTGCCGACGGCACTGATTGCCCCGGCGTTGCCCGTCGGCTGCTCCGACGAACACGCCGGGTTCCCTGGCTTGCTCAGCCTCGATACCGCGACGCTGGCAGGTGTGATTGTGGATTGTGCGCGGCGGATGGTGGCCTGGGGCGTGCGCCGCCTCGTCGTACTCTCGGGCCACGGCGGGAATGCCACCGCCCTCGCCCTCGCCGCCGAGCGGATGCGTAACGAAATGCCCACGTTGGCGCTCTGGCTACCCACGGCCCTGCGTGAACTGGACGCAGTAATCGTGGCGGTTGCGGCGAGCGAGGCGATCACCCCGGCACAGATTGGTTCGCATGCCGGCGATGGTGAGACCTCGGAGATGCTGGCTCTCTCTCCGGCACTGGTGCGCCGCGAGGCGGCGGAGGTAGGTTATTGCGGCGAGTTTGCCGCGATTCTTCCGACACTCCGCACTCTGGGGTTGCAGGCCGTGACACCGAATGGTGTCTTGGGAGATCCGACGGTTGCTGATGCGGCGCGGGGCGCTCGCTACCTTGATGCCTATGCGACCGCTTTGGTCGAGAATTTGAACGCGCTATGACGACGGTACTGCAACGTGGCACTGGCCCGCGCTACGAACTTAACACGGGCCTGGAGTTGCGACCTGATGCTCAGGGTGGCGTGTTGCTCTCGCGGCACCCGCTGATGGCGTTGCGCCTCAATCCGCTCGCCTTTGGCCTGCTATCAGACCTCAAGGGCGTGGCGAGCGCCCTTGATCTCGTGGCAGGGCAGCAGGCGCTGTCGCTCAGCGCGGCCACCACTTTCCTGGATAGTCTCGTCCAGCGCCGCCTGCTGCTCCGTCACATGCCGCCCCCTGACGTATGGCCGTCGGTCTCGATCATCGTGCCCGCTCACGGACGCCCCGCCGCAACCCGCGCCTGCGTCGAGTCGCTGCTGGCCCTGGAATATCCCGGCGAGCGGCCCGAAATCCTGGTGGTGGACGATGCCTCAGAGCCGCCACTGGCTCCAGCCTTGGAGGGATTGCCGGTGCGAACGGTGCGCCTGACGGTCAACAGAGGCCAATCGGTTGCCCGCAATCACGCCGCTGCCCTGGCAACGGGCGAGGTGCTGGCCTTCATTGACAACGACTGTATCGCCTCCCCCGATTGGCTTACGGCCCTCATCGCGGCGCTAGACGAGCCGGGAGTAGAACTGGCAGGCGGGCGAGTAGTAGCGCCGCCGCCGACTGGCCCGATAGCCGCCTTTGAATCGGTGCGCTCGCCGCTGGATATGGGTGCGGTGAGCGGCGCGGTTGGGCCAGACGAGCCGATTAGCTACATGCCGTCGTGCAATCTGGTTGTGCGACGCGATCTGCTGCTGCGGCTCGGCGGCTTCGATCCGGCGATGCACCTGGGGGAAGATGTAGACCTGATCTGGCGGGCGCTGCGGGACGGAGCCAAAGCGCGTTACGTGGCCACGAGTACCGTGGTGCATCACCACCGTGTCCAACTCGGGGCGCTCTTGCGCCGTCGGGCCGACTACGCCTCCTCCGAGGCGGACTTGCAACGTCGGCACCCGGCTGGCCGGCGCATCCTCGTACTACCACGAGTGACTCTCTTGCTTCTGGCTGCCCTAGTTAGCGCCAAGAAAGCTTGGCCGCTCAGCCTGGTATTCGGTGCGACGGCGCTGGGCAGTGTGGTGGTTGAAATCGGGGCAAAGCAACGCAGCCTGGAGAAGAATGGCGTATCCATGCC
>CAIXLU010000264.1 GCA_903920315.1 uncultured Oscillochloris sp. | reverse complement strand
CCGGCTGCACCCGTGCCCCCTCGGTACACGAGACCACCCGGGGCGCAGCGAGCAGGAAGTTGATGTAATCGAGATCCGTCACCTTGGGTTCGTTCATGGTCTCATCCTACCGCAGGTGATGCCAACTGCGTAAGTCCTAACTCAATCAAAGCGCTGTGCGTGTTCCTGCAACAAAATTTCGAGGAGATCAGGTACGGGAGTCGCGTCCTGACCGTTCCGTGCCGCCCGATCACCCGTGCCGGTAAACTCGTCCAGCCGACGCCCGATAGCCCAGCGCGTGCCGTCGGGCAGGATTGTTTGCTCGTCCAACTGGGCTGCGTCAAAGCGTGCATCCTGGAGCATCGCCCCCTGTAAATCGGCCCCGCGCAGGACGGCCTCACGCCCATAGGCATGCCGCAAGTCGGCCTGCTGGAGATTGGCCTCGCGCAAATCAGCGGTGCTGAGCACGGTGCCGCGCAGGTCGGCGCGAGTCAAGCGGGCCTGGCGCAGATCGGCCATGACCAATTCCGCCTGCTGGAGGTTGGCTTCGCGTAGATCGGCCCCGCTCAGCGTGGCGCGAATCAGGCTGGCCCGCTGGAGATTGATGGCCAGCAGGTAGGCACCATGCAGATTGGCCCCATTGAGCGACGCTTCAGTAAGCACGGCGCGGCCCAGGTCGGCCTGCTGGAGATTGGCATCGCTGAGGTTGACCCTGGTCATCTGCGCGTGGGAGAGTGGCGCGCCCTGCAAATCGGCGGTCATCAGCGAGATACCGTGCAGCGAGCCGTCGATCAGCCAGCCGTGGCGCCGCAACTCCTCGGCGGCTGCGACGGCGAAGCTGCGCACATTGCTGCCCAGACGGGCGATCAGGTCGGCTTTCGATGTGGCCGTCGCACGCTCCTCGTCCGCTTGCCGCTCACGCTGCCCGAGCAGTTGATCAATGAGCAGGAAGGTCAACCCGGTGCCAAACAACCCGCTGCCCAGGTTCAGCCAGAGCCCCGGCCAATCACCGTTGAGGGCGACCCCGATCATCGTCACCGCCAGGCCCACCACGAGCAGCACAGTCACAATGCCCGCCCGCAGCCGCACGAAGGGGTCAAAAGGAGTTCCCATCGGGACTGAATGCAATGGCAAGAACCATCCCAAACGGCTGTACAAATACTGATCGGGCAAGGTCGGAATCGTCGAGGCGTACCTTCTGAAGCTCAGACTCTTGGAGGTACGCCTGCCACACGCTTAGCCCTGAAAAATCGTACCCCGTTAGGTCAGTACCAAGGTGTACCAGCATGTTGAGGATATTGCCCGCCGCATAGCCAGGTTTCGGGGATCGCCTACTCATGCTGATAATCCTTCTGCGCTGATCTCCCGCTCTCGCACACGAAGCTGCTCCCCGATAAGATCTCGCTCATTGTGCTACCTGAGCAATGCAGCCCTTGCCAAAAAGGAGCGGTATACCGCGCATGGCGCTTGAGCCTATCGGTTTTTGTGCCAGCGAGCATACTTAGTATAGATCGTAACGCGCAGCTTTACAAAGCTCTCCAGAAGCGATGTCTGGAGGTACGTTGATTTCAACGCGATGGATCGATGTTGCTCTACTGGTGGCTATGCTGGCGATTCAGGGTGTCTGAAGACGCTTCTTACGCCCCTGACTTTCCTCATCCCCACCCCCCCGCAATCCCCCTGAGCCGCTCGCACGCCCAAGCCTAGATCTCCTCGCGGGTGCCGCCGATCTTCTTGCGGAGGAAGGACGACCAATGCTCCGGCGACGTGCCCCTGGCCAGGCCCTCGTCCTGGTCGCGCTATTGCTTCCAGTGATCATCGGCCTCTGGCTGCAGGCCATCGAGCTGGCCTGGCGGGTCACGACGGCGCAGGCGGTGACGGACGCGCTGCGGGCGGCCAATCGCTCGGCGGTGCAGACCTTTGACTACGCTGCCTTTGCCGAAAACCGGCTCGCGCTTGCGGCGCCGGACGCGGTCATTGCCGTCGCACGGCGGATTTTGTGAACACGGTCAAGCAGGTGACGACCCCTCCTCCTAGGGTGTTGCGGTAGATGTGGGGAATCACTATAATAGAGCCTCAGGCGTGCAGGTTGGTGCGCCACGCTTCTTTGTACCTTCCGCCCCCACGCTGTTACGAGGAATTGCATGGGCCTGATCAAGAAAGTTGGCACCAAGGCTCTCGGCACGCCAGCGGTTGATGATAGCACCCGCCAGATTCCGCCTGCTCACGCCGGCGATAGTATTCGCCCGATCCCTACCCCCGCTTCGTTAGAAGATAGCACCCGTCAGATTCAGCCGGTGCCGCTCGATGACAGCACGCGCTCGATTCCCGCTGCGCCCCCTCCGCAGCGGCAAGCGTCTCCCTCCACCGATGATGCATTCGCCGACGCTGTGGCGATCCAGATGCTGGCCAAGAATATGGTGCTTCAGGAGCGCTACCAGATCGAGGAGACAATTGGCATCGGCGGTATGAGTGTGGTCTACCGTGGGCGCGATCTGCGCTTTAAGGATGTGGCTCGTTACTGCGCGATCAAGGAGATGGCGCAGAGTGCGCCCGACTCACACACACGCCTGCTCAACCTGAAGAATTTTGAGCGCGAGGCCGGTCTGCTGGCCACCCTCCAGCACCCGGCGATCCCCAAGGTCTATGACTTTTTTGAAGAGGGCGGGCGGATCTACCTGGTGCTGGAGCTTGTCCCCGGTCGCGATCTGGAGTCGGTGCTTGAGGAAGTTGGCAAGCCGATCAGCGAGGATCGTGTGGCGACGTGGGCTATCCAGATCTGCGATGTTCTCAATTATCTGCATACCCATACCCCCGAAACAATCGTCTTCCGCGATATGAAGCCCTCGAACGTGATGGTCGTCGGTGATGATCGGGTCGTGCTGATTGACTTCGGCATCGCACGCAACCTGAACCGGAGCGACCGTAAGGGGACGATGATTGGCACCGAGGGGTACTCGCCGCCTGAGCAGTATCGTGGTATGGCCGAACCTCAGGGCGATCTCTATGCCCTCGGGGCGACGATGCACCACCTTCTGACCAACACCGACCCGCGCATGGAGACACCCTTCACCTTCGCGGATCGCCCTATCCGCCAGCTCAACCCCAGTGTCTCTGTTGAGATGGAAGCGCTGGTGGTAAAGGCGTTGGAGTACGATATGAGTGCCCGCTGGCAGAATGCCGGCGAGATGAAGCGGGCGATCATGGCGGCGATCAGTGGCGATGGCGCGATTTCTCCCTCTGCCACGCCGGTTGTTGCGCCCGTTGTGAAGAAGAGTGCCGCGACAACCGAGTTGCTCTGGAGTTTCGTCTGCGAGGAGGAGGTGCGTTCGTCGCCAACGGTAAGCGGTGGGATGCTCTTTGTCGGTTGCTACGACACGAACCTCTACGCCCTCGAAACGTCACGGGGCGAGTTTCGCTGGAAATATGCAACCGGCGGCGGCATTAGTTCCTCGCCCGCCGTCTGGCAAGATAATGTTATCGTCGGCTCGGAGGATGGTGCGGTCTACGCTTTCGATGTACGTCGGGGTGGTCTGCGCTGGACATTCCGCACCGCAAAGCCGATCCGCTCGTCGCCACGGGTGGATGACCGCGTGATCTTTGTCGGATCAGACGACCAGCATGTCTATGCCCTCGACGGGGTTCGTGGTACGCCGATCTGGAAGTATCGCACCTGGAACCCGAT
>CAIXLU010000263.1 GCA_903920315.1 uncultured Oscillochloris sp. | reverse complement strand
CGTGGGGAGAGGGGCAGGGGGTGAGGGGGCAACATCCAGAAAGGGGGTGGTTCACCGCACAAACCCCAGGGCTAGTGCAAAGTCCTCAGGAACCCGGTCGCCCGGCGACTGAAGTCGCGGGCTAGCTAGATCTGCGAAGGCCGCCTACGCGGCCTCAGGCAGGCCGCGCAGGCGGCCTTCGCCGCCGAGAGCCGAGGGCTTTAGCCCCACGGCGATACCGTGACAGGACTTTGCACAAGCCCATCTCTCAACGCCGAACGTTCGCCTGTCGGATATGGTCAAGATTCACATGCTCATCGTGGAGGAACGAATGAAGGCTCTCAAGTACAGATGGCTTCTGGTTGTGTTCATGCTCGCCCTGACCGCCTGCGGCGGTGCCGCTGCCCCGAAACCCACCACCGCCCCCGCCGCGTCTGCCGCGACCACCGCCCCCGCCGCGTCTGCCGCAACCACCGCCCCCGCCGCGTCTGCTGCGACCACCGCCCCCGCCGGAACGACGGCCCCCGCCGGGACGACGGATCTCTCGAAGGTGAAGATTGCCGTCATCATGAAGGGGCCGGGCAGCGATAATCCTTTCTGGGCAGCAGTTGAGGGCGGCGCAAACGATGCCGGCAAGGCGTTAGGCGTCGAGGTTGTTGTGCAGGCACCGCCCACCGAGAGCAATACACCGGCCCAGATCGCGATTGTCGAGGACGACATCACTAAGGGTGTCAGCGCCATCGCTATCGCCCCAACCGACCCGGCCGCCCTGGAGCCGGTGCTCAAGAAGGCGATTGACGCGGGCATCAAGGTGGTCTTTATTGACACCAAGGGCCAGAATCCAGGCATCACCTTCATCGGGACAAACAACGAGGTCGGTGCGGCGCTGGCTGGCGACTACATCTGCAAGAACCTCAAACCCGGTGATAAGGTAGCCATCCTCCAGGGCATCATCACCCAGAGCACCGGCCAGGCCCGCGCCAACGGATCCAAGACCGCCGTCACCGGCTGTGGTCTCAATCTGGTGGCCGAGGTGCCTGCCAACTGGGTTGTCGCCGAGGGCCTGACCGCGATGGAGGACATCCTGACCAAGAACCCCGACATCAAGGGCGTCTTCGCCAGCAACGACAACATGGCCATCGGGGCCACCCAGGCGATCAAGAATGCGAAGCTCACCGGCAAGATCCTGGTGGTTGGTTTTGACGCCAACCCTGACGCCGTCACCGCCGTTCTGGCAGGCGAGATGAACGCTACCGTCGCCCAGGCTCCGGCCAACATTGGTAAGTTCGGCGTCGAGAGCCTGGTCAAGCTGCTCAAGGGCGAGACCATTGACCCGATTATTGACACCGGCACCGAGTTGGTCACCAAGGACAACGCGGCTAAGTACAAGTAGGATCCGCCCTCACTCCAGCCCTCTCCCTGAAGGAGAGGGCTGGAGTGAGGGTTTTCCAAAATCTAAAACCCAAAATCTAAAATCTGAAATCTGCTGTTTCTTCCGCTTTTGAACAAGGAGACTTTCCTTATGAACCATATCCTTCAGATCGGGCTGATCGGCGCTGGCAGGATCGCTCGCGTCCATGCCCGCACGATTGCCTACCGCGTCGCCAGCGCCGAGCTTGCCGCCGTGGCCGATCCCGTCCCGGCAGCGGCGCAGGCGCTGGCTGAAACGTACCGTATAGGGAGGATTGCCCCCGACTACCAGAGCATCCTGGCTGACCCGGCCATTGATGCGGTGCTGATCTGCACGCCCACCGATACCCACGCCGACCTGATTGTCGCCGCTGCTGCCGCCGGTAAGCATATTTTCTGTGAGAAGCCGGTGGCCCTGAGTTTGGCGCAGACTGACGCGGCGGTATCCGCCGCTGAGTGCGCCGGGGTTACGCTCCAGATTGGTTTTAACCGCCGCTTCGACGCAAACTTCGCCCGCGTGCGCCGGGCGGTGGCCGACGGCGAGATCGGCACGGTCGAGATCGTGCATATCATCAGCCGCGATCCCGCTCCGCCGCCGATTGCGTATGTCGGCCCGTCAGGCGGAATCTTCCTTGACATGACCATCCACGACTGGGATATGGCTCGCTTCCTGACTGGCAGCGAGATCACTGAGGTCTACGTCCAGGGCGGCGTAATGGTTGATCCGGCTATTGGTGCGGCTGGCGATATTGATACTCACGTCACCCTGCTGCGCTTCGCCAGCGGGGCGATTGGCAGCATTGACAACAGCCGCCGCGCCGTCTATGGCTACGACCAGCGCGCCGAAGTATTTGGCAGCAAGGGTGTCATCCAGACCCAGAACAACTATCCGAACAGCGCCGTGATCAGCACCAGAGAGTCGGTGCGCCGCGATCTGCCGCTGAACTTCTTTATGGATCGCTATGTCGAGGCGTTCGCCGCCGAGATTGAGTCCTTCGCCGCAGCAGTGGCAACCGGCCAGCCAGTCGCGGTAACGGGTCACGATGCGCGGGCGGCGCTGGTGGTGGCCCTGGCGGCAAAGCGGAGCTACGCAGAGGGTCGGCCCGTCGCGATTAGCGAGATCTGCTAAACGAGACGAGACTCCGCTCTGCGACTGAAGTCGCGCCACGAGAGCCTACGGCTGGCCGCCCGCCGACGCGGGCGGTTCCGGCGTCAATGTGCGCAGCCACCTGACTAGGCGCAGGGATTAGTGTACAGGAGTGATCGTCGTAGCTGCCATCATTGAGTTGAACCAGTCGAAGGATTGCAGCCACCACCTCGTGCGATCCTCCATCAGCACGTCGTTCCCGATAGCATACCCGATCTCGCGTATCTCCACAATGGCGCGATGGGACATTTCAATTTCCGAGCAGTATAACATTGCTCTCGCCCTTTGCTCGCTGTTAGCTTAGATATGTTTCAGGATCGGATTGCGTATTGTGATCCAGCAGGTAGCTCGATGACTCAACTGAGTGAAATCAAGTACTCGACTGTTGTATTTTGGATCACGGTGACTGACTGTTACGCCATCAGCAATGGTCGCTGCTTGCGGTGGGGCGCGGATGGCACAGCGGCGGGCGACTCGGCGATCAGGGCGGTGGATCGCCGCGCCGCCCCCACAGCTAACAGGATCATGTATTACCCTACAGGCCGTACTGCTTGCGCACCAGTTGTCCGAGTCCCATCGCGTCCAGCTTGGCCATGGATACCAGCAGCGTCTTGGAAGGCGGTACTCCATGTCGCTGGTGCGCCGTGCCTAGCGTGACTTTTGCTCTACTGCGTTTTACCCTTTCTGACGCGATAAACGTGCTATACTGAGATCGCCTATCCGTGGGTCAGGAGGTGGATGTAATGACGCGCTGGTTCAACGTCGCTGGGCCATGCCAGCCCGATATTCACTATATGCTGCCCGCAACGGATCGTCTGCCGAATGTGATGCCCCTGATTGCCCAGCAAGCATACGTCGTTCTCCATGCTCCTCGCCAAAGCGGCAAAACCACCGCTATGCTGGCGCTGGCGCGGGCGCTGACCGCTGCGGAAACCTATACGGCGGTGTTGCTGACTATGGAAGTTGGGGCCGCCTTCAATGACGACCCTAGTGCGGCTGAGCGTGCCATCCTTGGTGATTGGCATGACGCCGCGACCTGGCAGTTACCCGCAGCGTTGTATCCGCCACCCTGGCCAGATGCCGAGCCAGGAGCGCGCATCGGGTCGGCCCTCCGCGCCTGGGCCGCTGCCTCCGCACGACCGCTGGTGGTCTTCCTTGATGAGATTGATGCGCTCCAGGACGCGGCGCTCATCTCGGTGCTGCGACAGCTCCGCGCAGGCTTTCCGCGACGACCACGAGCCTTTCCCTGGGCACTCGCGCTCATCGGACTCCGCGACGTGCGGGATTACAAGGTTGCTTCGGGCGGAAGTACTCGCCTCTCCACCGCCAGCCCCTTCAACATTAAAACGAGTTCGCTCACACTCGACACGTTTGATCATGCCGATGTCGCCGCACTCTACGGCCAACATACCGCCGACACCGGCCAGATATTCGCTCCTGAAACCATCGCCCATGCCTTTGCACTCACCCAGGGCCAGCCCTGGCTGGTCAATGCCCTGGCCAAAGTCGCGGTTGAGCAACTCGCCCCTGACCGCACCCAGGTCATCACCCCGGCGCTGATTGATCAGGCTAAAGAGGTGCTGATTGTGCGCCAGGACACCCACCTGGATAGTCTCGCCGAGCGGCTGCGTGAGCCCCGCGTGCGTGCGATCATCGAACCCATGCTATCGGGGCAGTCCCTGGGAAATATTCCGCCCGACGATCTGCGTTTTGTCCAGGATCTGGGGCTCGTGCGCCTGGATCCAACTGACGGCCTCGTTGTCGCCAATCCCATTTACCACGAGGTTCTGCCACGGATTTTGGCAAGCACCGCCATCGCATCGTTACCTAAGATCAGCCCGAGCTGGCTGACACCCGAGGGGCGGATTGCGGCACCGCTACTTCTCGATGCGTTCCTGGCCTTTTGGCGGCAGTATGGCGAGCCACTGCTGGGCACGTCGCCCTATGCAGAGATCGCGCCGCATCTGGTACTGATGGCCTTCTTACACCGAGTCGCGAACGGTGGGGGGACGATTGACCGGGAGTATGCCATTGGCCGCGACCGGATGGATCTGTGCTTACGCCACAGCGCGGATGTTTTTGGGATGGAGGTGAAAGTCTGGCGTGACCGTCGGCCAGACCCCATCACGGATGGGCTGCCGCAGCTAGAGAGCTACCTCGTCCGGCTCGATCTACCCACAGGCTGGCTGATCATCTTCGACCAGCGCCATGGTCAGCCGCCCATCGCGGAGCGCACCCGGACAGAGGGAGCGGTCACGGCGAGCGGGCGGATCATCACGGTCATTCGGGCGTAGTTTAGGCGAGGATATGGTGAAGGCGGATCTTTTCGGATGAGGTGACTTATCGGACGAGCTATTCTGGGGGTTATTTGGCCGAACTCGACCGATAACACGCCTACGCAGCGGATAACTCTACCGAAAAAATAACTTTTCGATCCAGTGCGACACGCAGTGGCGCACGCCGCCGGGTGACGGAATCGGTGTTCGATTCTTATTTTGTTGCGCACCTCGTCTTTATAAGTGATGTATATTTCACTATTCATATCAGACGATGTGCTATAATTGTACCCTAATTCAGGTCTGGTGATGCCATCGCGGTCATCTTCATTCCTCCGACGTTCCCCTGCTCATTCCTGCTCATACCTCCCTCATGCACTCGCATCACCGTCACCTCGACGATGAGCTGCGAGTGTCGTATGAATCTCCTCGCCGCCTACATCCCCCAGGATCGCTGCCACGCCCTGGCGTGCGGAACCCCACTTCCCGACCGCACGGGGGGGGCTGCCCTTTTTGCCGATATTTCTGGCTTTACCCCGCTCACCGAGGCGCTGCGCCTCGCCCTGGGCCCACGCCAGGGCAGCGAAGCCCTCACCGACCAGATCAATACCACCTACGATGCCCTGATCGCCCAGGTTGATGCCTATCACGGCAGTGTGATTGGCTTTGCCGGCGATGCGATTACCTGTTGGTTTGACGCTGCCGACGGCCCGGCTGCCCGGCGTGCTGTCGCCTGCGCCGTGGGGATGCAGCGGGCGATGTCCGTCTTCGCGCAGATCGTCCTGCCGGGGGACATCCATAGCAGCCTCGCCCTAAAGGTTGCCGTGGCATGTGGCCCCGCTCGCCGCATGGGGGCAGGTGACCCGGCGATCCAGAGGTTGGATTTGCTGGCGGGGGCGACGGTGGCGCGGGTGGCGACTGGCGAACACCATGCGGTGGCGGGCGAGATCGTGCTGGATGCCGCATGTGTGGCGGATCTGGGTGCGGCGGTATCTATCGGCGCGTGGCGCGAGGATGCCGAGACGGGCGAGCAGTTTGCCCCACTGCATGATCTCACCGACGTCCCACCGACCTCGCCGTGGCCTGAACTACCGGCGGACGTACTGACACCCGAGGTGCTGCGTCCCTGGCTCCTACCAGCGGTCTATGCGCGTGAGATGGCGGGGTATGGAGCCTTTCTCACCGAACTGCGTCCCGCTGTCGCCCTGTTCCTGCGCTTCAGTGGGATTGACTATGACACCGACCCCGATGCTCACACCCGACTCGATACCTTCGTCCGTGCGGTACAGAACATCCTGATTCGCGATAACGGTGCCCTGCTCCAGGTGGTGATCGGCGATAAAGGCAGTTACCTCTGCTGCGCGTTCGGCGCGCCCGTGGCCCACGAAGATGATGCCCGCCGAGCGGTGCTGGCTGCCCTCGCCCTCTCGCACGAGGCCGCCGAGGCCAACGGCATGCCCCCGCTCCCGATCGGCATCAGCGTGGGGGTGATGCGCTGTGGTGCCTATGGCAGCACCCGTCGTCGGACGTACGGCATTCTTGGTGACGAGGTGAACCTGGCGGCGCGGCTGATGGGACTGGCCACACCGGGCGAGATCCTGGTGAGCGGACATGTTCAGGCTGCGGTGGTCACGACCATTGCGTGTGAATCACGTCCGCCCGTTAAGCTCAAGGGCAAAGCCGAACTCCAATCCGTTTTTCGCGTGAGCGGTCTGCGCCAGGAGCGCGCCGTGCGTCTGCACGAGCCGACCTACACCCTGCCGATGGTCGGTCGGGCAGACGAGATCACCCAGATCGGCCAGATACTCGATCGTGTGCTGACTGGGCGTGGCCACATACTCGGCATCACCGCCGAGGCGGGGCTAGGCAAATCACGCCTGGTTGCCGAAGTCATCCGGATGGCCTATCAGCACGGCATGATCGGCTACGGCGGTGCGTGCCTGTCCACCGGCACGCATAGCCCCTACCTCGTCTGGCAGATGATCTGGCGGGCGATCTTTCATCACGACCCGGCGGCATCGCTACGGCAACAGATCCGCACGGTGGAGGACTGTGTGAAGGACTGGGCCCCTGAGCGTACCGACGCGATCCCCCTTCTGGGGCCGCTGCTCGGGCTCTCTGTACCAGAGAATGACTTCACCCAGAGCCTGGAGCCAAAGGATCGCCAGGGGGCGTTACATGCGCTCCTGCGTGACTGCCTGACGGCGGTGACCCACGAGGTCCAGGGAACAGGCGGCGGGCTACTGATCGTGGTGGAGGATGCCCACTGGATTGATGCGACGTCAGCCGATCTGTTGGCTGATCTGGTACAGGCGATCTCGATGGTGCCGGTACTCCTGGTACTGGCCTATCGCCCATTCGACTCGGATTATGCGTGGGACGTGCGAATTGTGGAGGTACCGAACTTCACGCACATCCGTCTTTCGGGCCTTGATCATGCGGCGACCGAGCAATTGATTCGGGCGAAGCTGCAGCAGCTTTTTCCTACGCGGGATGGTGCGCTCGCGACCGAGCTTATCACCGAACTGATGGAGCGCACCCAGGGCAACCCCTTCTATCTGGAGGAGTTGCTCCACTACCTGCATGATCGGGATATTGACCCACGTGAACTGGCGAGTCTCAAGGATACAGAACT
>CAIXLU010000262.1 GCA_903920315.1 uncultured Oscillochloris sp. | reverse complement strand
CGCAGGCGCGCAGCTTCACCTTTAGCGCCCTGGCCCCCACAACCGTCTCCAGCCCGCCCGGTTTGTCCGCGAATTTTATCTACACACTTACCAACACCGGCACCGCCAGCGATACATTCCTGGTGACGCCGCCGCCAAACGCTGCCCCCCTCACCTTCAGCATCACGCCAAATAGCAACATTACCCTGGGCATCGGCGCAAGCCGTACCATCACCCTCACGGCCCAGGTGAGTCAGAGCGCGCTAAAGTCGGACAACAGCTTCAGCGTGACGGCCAGTGCCGTGGGCGGCAGCGCTCCGCCTGCGAACCAGAGCGCCAGCGGGACGGTGAGCGTCATTGGGGGCGGCGGTGCGCCCCAGCTTACGTTTTCCGCCAGCACCCCCACATCAGTTGATGCCACTGGCGGTACGCTCGACTTTACGGGCACCCTGAGCAACATCGGCAACCAGCAACCGATACCCTTTATCCTTGGCACGCCGTCTATCACCGGCAGCCCAGCCGGCTGGTCGGCGGCGGTTCTGCTCAATGGCACCTGTCCGTCCTCAATCAGCCTCAACATCAACCAGAGTTGCACGTTTACCCTGCGGGTCACAGTGCCGGTTGGCGCGAGTGGCGGGACGCAGGCCGTAACCATGAGCGCCACCGCCGATAATGGCGTTGCTGGCACCTCGCCCGAGGATGTGACCACCAGCGCCACGGTAACGGCGACCGTCACCAGCGTGCGCGGCGTCAGCCTCGGCGCAGCCCGCGTCTCCCCGACGCAGACCGGCATGCCCACGGCGGTGCTGACGTTCACGCATACGCTCACCAACACCGGCAACTCCACCGACAGCTTCAGCATCAGCGTCAGCCCAACACTTCCGGCCATCGCGAGCATGGCCGTACTCACGCCCACATCCCTGCTCAACGTACCGCCACTCGGCACGCGCACCATCACCCTGACGGTGACGGTGCCGCGCTTCGTCCTGGCGGGCACCACTCTACCATTCGTCGTCACGGCGATGACGCTGGGGGATCCGAACAAACAGTCGCTCCAAACCGACACCGCGATAGTGGGTGCGCTTGAGGCTGTGCTAATCTCGGCGGGTACGAGCCAGAACGGGATGCCTAACGCGGATCTGGTCTTCACGCATACCCTGACCAATACCGGCAGTACGGCGATTGCCTACGACATCACCGCCAGCAACAGCGATGCCGGATTCAGCCAGACTCAGCAGGTTGGAGGAAGCCCAACCGCCACACTCAACCCCGGCCAGACCACGACAATCACGGTTACGATTCATCTGCCCACCGGAGTTTCCGGCGGAACGATCAACAGCACAACGCTCCAGGTAACGAAGTCGGGCGCATCCGCACCGATCCTCGCCAGTGCAACCGACATATCCCGGATCGGAGATTCCTACGGTGTCCTGATCACACCCGAACGCACCGGCGTCGGCTATCCCAACGCCACCCTCGTCTTCACCCACACCGTCACCAACGTCGGCATTAGCGTTGACACCTACACCGTCATCGCGACCAACTCCCTCTCCTGGGCCGAAGGCGTCTCACCGGATCAGTTCACCCTCGCGCCAGGTGCCAGCCAAATCGTATCGGTGATGATTGACGTGCCAAACGACAACAACACTCCCGCAGGAACACGCAACCAAGGGTTGGTGCGGGTGGTATCAAACACCAACCCGAAGATCTCCAGCCAGGTAGGCGAACAGATCAGCGTAGGCCAGACAGCGGCGGTCAACTTTACCCCCGACCAATCGCAGGCGGTCTTACCCAGCAGCGGCACGATCCGCATGCGCGATCTGGTGCTGAAAAATAACGGCAACGGCAACGACACCTTCGACTTCGTCGTCCTCGGTGCCGACAACGGCTGGTCGGTTGAGATACTCTCATTCAACCCGCTCGGCCCCCGCGATGCCGACTATAACGTTGCGGTAAAGGTGACGATACCCAGCAACGTGGAACCCGGCCCCACCAAGACGATTACCATCCAGGCGCGTTCGCGCTCTGACTCAACCGTCATTGGCGAGGTGCGCCTGCGGTTCGTCTATATTGCCCCAGCGATGAAGGCAACCTATCGGTCATTTCTACCGCTTGTTGTTCAGTGAGAGGAGCGACCATGTCACGCAACATTGTGGTCATCCACGGGCCAAATCTCAACATGCTGGGTCGGCGCGAGCCGGAAATCTACGGGACAATGACCCTCGCCGCCATTGATGCCGCCCTCATCGAACGGGCGACAGCGGTGGGCGCAACCCTGAGTACCTTCCAGTCAAATCACGAAGGTGCCCTGGTTGACGTTATTCACGGCGCAGGCTGGGCCGCCGACGGACTGATCATCAACCCTGGTGCCCTGACCCACTACGGGCTATCGCTCCGTGACGCACTGGCCATGCTCAAGGCTCCCATTATCGAAGTACATATCTCAAACGTCTACAAACGCGAGCCATTCCGTCACACATCAGTCGTGGCCCCCGTGGCAACCGGCCAGATCAGCGGCCTGGGCTGGCGCGGCTACCTGCTGGCCCTGGAGTGGCTGCTGGGGGAAGAATAAGAACAGACGCACGTTTGTCAGCAAAGCTGACGAACGTGCGTCTGTTCTCGTACTTCTCCCGCAAGACGGGAGTCACGCATCCGGCGGGAGCGATGTCGCAATATCGTAGACAAGCACCTGCACTTCAAGACCCTCGCCCGTGAGCAACTGGAAGGTCAGATCGTGGGTTGCCTCTTTGATTGCGCTCTCATCGGACGTGGGCGCGTAGGCACGGAGAGTCGCCTCTTCGCTGGATACACGGGATACGCGCACAACGCTACCGGAGCTGGCGGCGCTGATCTTCCGGGAGAGCTCGGCGATAGCTTCATCAATGGTCATGTGGCTCCTCCGGGCGTACTAGTGGGATTATCAATCGTTCGCTACAAAAGGAATTCGCGCCTTCGGGCGACACCATCAGCACACTATACCTGTTAGTTGTCAAATCGGCAACTGCTAAAACAGCGATCCCAGGCGCTCGGCAATCACGGCGGCGGCGGTATCCCAGCTCCAGCGGCGCGCATCCTCAGCAGCCAAGATACCCTTCGCCCTGGCTTCGTCGCGGTTATGGTGAATATGACGCAGCAGTTCAACCAGATGATCGTGATCCGGCTCGGCCCAGCGCGCCCCGGCGTAGAGCGGTTCATCGGCGGGCGCAGCCACAAGGCCGCAGGTGTCTAGGGGGTAGCCACTGGCCTCACACACAAAGTCAGTCGGCCCGCTCCAGTTCGTCACCAGGGCTGGCGTGCCGCAGGCCATCGCTTCCAGGGCCGGCATACACCAGCCCTCGCCCCGACTCGGCAGCACAAAACAGTCGGCACCCTGGTAGAGTTCGGCCATCTGCATCGGCGACAGGGGCCGGTTGTAGATCAGGCCCACGGGGGGGGCCGGGCGCGGCAGGGCCGCACGCAGGGCGCACAGCGGGTTCAGGGCGGGATCCCGGCAGTCAATCTTCAGCAGCAGCAGCACCGCATCGCTGGGTTGAAAGGCGGATCGGTAGGCCCGCAGCAGAAGATCCCAGCCCTTGCGGGTTCCCCACTCAAAAACCGAAAGAAAGATCGTCCGATCCGCCAAACGCACCCGCTGCGGGCCAGGTTGAAAGGTGTCCAGATCGACTCCCAGAGGCACGCGGTAGACAGGTCGCGTCACCCCGCTCTCGCGAAACATCGTGGCACCCCACGCCGTTGGTGCCCAGACCTCATCCATCAGGTTGGCCTGGTGTACCCACGCCTCCGGCAGACGATCTACCTCCAGCATGGTAAAACCGACCCGGTAACGACCACTATTCTTGGCGAAGAGATCGCCCCGACCATAGACGACCTGGGGTACATCCAGGCGCAGGGGTCGTTCGCGCTGTAGCGCGGCGATATGTGGGTGAGGTGAACCAAAAAGGGCGGCCTCACGGTCGTCCGAGTCGAAGAGGTAGAGCGGGCGCACCGCCAGACCCCGCGCTTCCAGAGCCAGCACCAGAGCGCGGGACGAACCGCTGTAGCCGGTGAGGGAGGAGAACGACGAGTGCCAGACCAGATCGGTCATCGCAGGCGCTCCAGGGCAGCCAGACGAGATTCCAGGCGCGCACGAACAGCCCGCTCGTCATCAAGGTGCGCGGTGAGGCTGTCAATCACCCGTACCAGCGAGGCGTGGGTGGCGCTGGCCTGAGCCAGTTCGGGGCCGAGGAGCCACCAGGCCAGACGGGTACGTAGGCGCGCCAGCAGGCCGACCGTCGGCTGCGGGCGGATCTCCCAGTGCTGGTGCAGACCCGCCAACTCACGGGCGAAGAAGGGGTCGCTCTGAGCTAGGCCGCCCAAGGTAGACAGAAGATCGAGGGTCGTGCCGCCCTGAGTCAGCCCGCGCTCGACGGCGGCCAGCAGCGGCTCACCTGCGGCATCCGGCACCAGGAAGATCGGGCTATCACCGGGCGGCTGATCTGCGATCATACTACTTCTTCACAAACAGATCACGGTTTGCCTGCACCCATGCCACCAGCCGAGCGATACCCTCGGCCACATCCACGTGCGGACGCCAGCCCAGCTCGGCCTCGGCCTTAGCGATGGCGCTAATGTAGACCGGCTGGTCGCCGGGACGCCAATCCCCACGGCGCACATCAATCTGGTTGCCGGTGAGCCGTTCCAGCAGCGGGCCAAATTCCGCCCAGACCGAGAGGACGTTGGCCGGGCCACCGCCGATGTTGTAGATTCGGCCAGAGACCGCGTTGATACGCTCTAGGGCAGCTAGATACGCGGCCACCAGATCGTCAATATAGAGCATATCGCGCACCTGCTTGCCATCACCGTAAATCGTGATGGGACGGCCCATGACAGCAGCGATCACAAAATGCGCCGCCCAGCCCTGATCCTCGACGCCCATCTGACGTGGACCATAGATGCAATTCGAGATCTGGATGCCACCGGCGACGAACAGATGTGAGTCATGCTCGACTTCCAGATCGTAGACCGGGACGTCGCCTAGCTCCTCCGTCATCGCCAAGCTATCCCAGAACAGCGACCCATCAGCGCGGTAGAGGTGCATCACCCGCTCGAAGTGTTCGGGCAAGGTTTGATTCCACTGCCAGCGCAGCAGAGCATTCAGGCGCTGCGTGCGATCAGGGCTGAAAGCGTAACCGATAGCGGCCAGACGTGGGTACATGGCCGACCCACCAAGCAGTCGCACCGTAATCTGCACCGTCGTCCCGCGCTTGTAGGCCGTCGGTTCAGCCTCAGTCATAGACGTCTCAATGCCAAACTCGGCCAGCAGGCCGCGCAGTTGCGCGATCCAGGCCCGGCCATTCTCCAGATAGGCCACATCCTTCGACTGAGCGAAGTTGGGG